>JAYUTS010000242.1:0-14908 GCA_043754995.1 Chitinophagaceae bacterium | reverse complement strand
TCTCGAGGATACCGCCGATGATAACTGAATTGTCAGATTCAGCGCTGGTAATGTATCCCGGCAGGTGTATTGAACCATAGAGAGCAATAGTTGGTATCGATACAAAAGTTAACAGGTAAAGTACGCCAGCTAAAATTGAGGTCTTCCGTAGTGAACTCATCGCTGCCCGTTGTCTTGATACTTTTTTGCCGGTCGGGTTATTTTTATTTGCAGTCATTTTGAAAAATTTTTTAGAATCTGTTTGTGATGTTTGAAACCTTTAGCAACATTTCTGTTCGTTTATTATAAAGAAACTTTTGCACAGCCCGATATGGTGCTTCAATTTCCGGAGATAACTTTACCGTCATAATCATTTCAACTTTTGCTTTGCCCGAAGCTTTAAATTCACATGTCATATTAGCTGAATAAAAGAAGATGAAGCATAGTATGATAAGTATTTGTTTTACGCTGTTTTTCATCATCTCTTTTGTTAAGATTGAAGGCCGGTAATGTCATCTACATCCGGAAGTTTAAGATTTATTAATTTTTATGTTTTGCAAGTGGATTTGTCTTCCATGGTTTTGAAAAATGTACACTGATCATTACAGCCCGGTTATACATTTCCTTGTTGTAAGAAATATTGGTTAATCCATAATTGTATCTTATGTCCAACGCTATTCTCCTTTGCTTAAATGGAAACTCAACACCTCCACCCGCCTGAATCCCGGCATCAAAACGTTTAAAACCTTCGGTTGAATTTGTAAAGGAGAGTTTAGTACTTACATCTTCAATTTTCCTGGTTCCACTAATGTTATAACCGATGGATGGACCTGCATTCACATAGAATTTACCAAAATGAAAACGAGCCAGTACGGGTAGTTCTATAGTATTTAAACGCAGGCTTGATTCGCTGGTGGTTAATGGATTGTTGACTTTTAATTTACCACCCTTCCTCATAAAATATAATTCGGAAACTAATGAAAACCAGGGTGTAATGCCTGCCTGAAATGATGCCCCTGCTTGTATGCCGTTATTTGTTTTTTTAAAATCAGATAGGGAGCTGTTTGCTTCACCATAGTTAAGGTTTGTGCTCACCACATTAATCATCAGATCCAGATAGGTTTTTGCAGTTTTTTTACCTTTATCTGATTTCTTTAATACCGGCGTTTGAGTTTGGCCGAATGTTGTTGCTGACAGGAAAATCATACTGATGACAAGCCCGGTTTGTACTACTTTTTTCATAATTCTTTGTTTTAATTTTTTTGTTTGATTAATTAAAGCAAAAGTATATGACTGTTTGTAGGCCTGCAATTCAGCTATGCAAAACGTGGGAGTATGTCTGCCAACAGGGGTTTTTAGTCTTCCAAATTTTGGGAGGATTATTGCCTGCTGTTAATGAGTTGGAGGAAAGCTTCTTTGTAGGTTTCGGAAACAGGGATTATTTGATCTGCAATTTTTATTCTGCTGCGCTCTATCGATTCTATTTTGCTAACAGCAACCATGTAAGACTTGTGTACCCTACATACCAGGTGAGCAGGAATCAGTTGTTCAAGTTCATTAAAACTCTGCAAGGTCATTATCTTTTTAGTGGAAGTATGAATGCGTAGATAATCTCTCATACCTTCTATGTACATTATATCACTGATCATGATTTTTTCAAGACGATTTTCTGTTTTTACGAAGATAAAATCCAGTTGCTTTTCCGTAATTCGCTGGTTTAAATTCTCCTGTGCTTTATTTACAGCCTGCAAAAAACGATTAAAAGTAAATGGCTTTAACAGGTAGTCTGTGATATGAAGTTCGTAACCCTTTAAAGCATATTCCTGGTAGGCTGTTGTAATGATGACCTGGCTGTTTATTTTAGAACTTTCCAGTAATTCAATACCGGATAATTCATCCATATTGATGTCCAAAAAAAGTACATCCACTTTATTGTTGTTCAGATAGGTCAAACCATTCAGCGCATTGTCAAAGGTGGCAGTCAGATTTAAAAAGGGAACTTTGTTTACAAAGTCTTTCGTTTTTTCAAGCGCAAGAGGCTCGTCTTCAATAATAATGCAGGTGTATTTATCCATTGGTAATCGTTAAGTTTACTGTGTATAGTTCATTTGTTTTATTCACTTCCAACGTGTGTTTTCCCGGATAGATAAGCTCCAATCTTTTTTGAATCAACTCATTGCCCAAACCGCTATCAGGTTGCTTTACTGCCGGTTTCGAATCAAATTTATTTTCACATACTAATTGTATGGTTTTATTACTTATGATGATATGGATTGCAATGGCATTTTCAAGTTTCTTATTATTGGTATGCTTAAAGGCATTTTCAATAAAGGGAATAAAAACCATCGGGGCAATCATCTTTTTTCCGACAATACCAGTTACCGAAAACTGTACATAATCTGCGTTGGAGGTTCTTATTTTTTGCAGGGCGATGTATTTTTCTATGTATTCAATTTCCTGGGAAAGCAGTATTTTTTCGGCCATGGTTTCATAGAGCATGAACCGCATGATGTCAGATAACTTATTCAGATAGTCGGAGGCTTCAACGGCATCTTTTATGATGAGCGCATCTATGTTATTGATGGTGTTAAATAAAAGATGCGGATCAAGTTTTGATTTTATCAATGCCAGTTCCATTTGATGATTTTTTTCTTTTAAAGCTTCCCTCAATTTTTTTTCATTAAACCAGTTGATAAATCCTTTTATGACCAATGCTACCACACCAGATACTGCTCCAATAATGGTCATGGCAATAATTACTATCATAGCGGTAGATCTGCCTTTTTTACCTCCATTATCCATGTCTGTCATATAGCCATATTCTATTGAATACCGGATCAGGATATACCCGATCAGGGCTGCTCCAACAGAAATAATTATAGCATGTATTATTGAAAGCAGAATTCTTTTGTGCTGCAAATATTTAGGAAACAAAACAAAATAATACGTCCAATATGAAATAACCGAGGGAATAAATGCAAAAAATAAAAGGCTTTTGAAGGCATTTAAGATCCTGGGACCAGGGTTAGCTACATGAGCGCTGCTTCTGTAATAAACAGCTAACATGATCGCTATCAAGACGAAGTAACAGGTCCAGAAACCTACGTGCAGCAGAACAATAAATGATTTCTTCATAACTAACAATATTCCACTTAAGAAAATTAAAGGTGCCTCTTTATTTTGGCTTTGAAGAAAATGAATATGCAAACAGGCTGAATTTGTCTGCAAAATGAGTTGTTGTCTCAAATCACCATGCTTTTGAAGCTATTCCAATCTTTGCCGGGTTCTTTTAAAAGGCATTTAGCATATGCTTTTGGTGTTTCAGCATAATTTAAATTAAGTGCTGTTTAACTTAATATTTGTCCTATCATGTTGTCAACGCCTGCAAGTACTTTTGCAATCAATAAATATAAACCTTCACAAAAAATAATTAGTATGAAAACAAAAATGAAATTAGTTGCAGCCTTAAAGATTTGGATAGTAATTTATCCTTCTATTACGTTGTTTTATTTTCTGTTTGGTCAGCAATTATCTGCCATGCCGTTGTATCAAAGAACATTTTTATTGACCGTTTCATTGGTGCCCTGGATGGTATTTGTCGGTGTTCCGTTTGTTGATTCATTCATCAAGATGATTTCAAAAAAGAAAAAATAAAACATTAAATTAGTCATGAATTCATTTCCAAGACGTGAATTTATTAAGCTGACTGGTAAAGCAACAGCGTTCATTTTTTTACCTTTTTCTTTAGTAAATATTTCAAAATACAATACGATGGCAGACAAAAAGACATTTGATGTAATAATAGTTGGAGGCAGTTATTCAGGTCTTGCTGCCGGCATGGCTTTGGGAAGAGCTTTGAAAAAAGTGCTGATCATTGATGAAGGGAAACCCTGTAACAGGCAAACACCTCAGTCACACAACTTCATAACACATGATGGTATTGCTCCTGCAGCAATTGCTGCATTAGCCAAGGCACAGGTTAAAAAATATGATACGGTGCAGTTCTTCAATGGCCTGGCTACAAGTGGTGTAAGAACTGAATATGGTTTTGAAATTTCATTGGCATCAGGAGAAAGATTTTCTGCAAAGAAATTAATTTTTGCCACCGGTATCAGGGATCTACTTCCGGAGATTGAAGGATTATCAGCCTGTTGGGGTATTTCGGTATTGCACTGTCCTTATTGTCATGGCTACGAAGTGCGGCATGAAAAAACCGGTATCCTTGGCAATGGAGCATTGGCGTTTGATTTTGCCAGGCTTATTTCAAACTGGACAAATGATTTAACACTGTTTACCAACGGTGCTTCAACACTTACAAGGGAACAAACGGAGCTACTTGAAAAACATCATATTAAAATTGTAGAAACAGCAGTTGAAAGATTAGAACATATTAATGGGCATGTTCAAAATATAATTTTCGGAGATGGTTCAAAATTTTTAATGAAGGCTTTGTATGCACCTGTACCTTTTGAACAGCATTGTACAATTCCAGCTCAATTGGGATGTGAGTTAACTGAAGAAGGTTATTTAAAAATTGATCCCTTTTTGGAAACTACTATACTCGGCGTTTTTGCCTGTGGCGATAATGCAACAACTATGCGTACAGTTGCCAATGCCGTAGCAATGGGAACTACGGCAGGAATGGTTTTAAGTAAGAAAATGATTCTGGAAGCATTTAAAAGCACTCTCTTATAAAAAAACAGGTACCTGAAGGCACCTGTTTTTTTTAATTGTTTTTTTTTAACTGATGTGATCAATGGCCTAATCCGCCACTACTTTGTGTTCTGTTGGTTTCATCTTCCAAACCTGTTTTATACTGGCGGGCTGTTTTCACTTTTTGATTTCCAAAACGATAACTGAAGTTTAGTTTAAACTGCCTGCTGTCTGATCTGCCTGCTGCTGTTAAAGTCTGCACATCAAATTTACTTTCGGCATTCCATTTAAGGGTTTTGAAAATATCGCTTACGGAAGCTTTGATAGTTGCTTTTCCATTCCATAACTGCTTTTGTACACCGCCATCAACACTCCAGATATAACCAGCCTTCATGCTGCCTTGCCAGATTGATGGCGAAGCATAAAATCCGCTTAGTTCTGCAGAAAAACCTTTTCCAAAGCGGTAGCTGTTTTGTGCAAATATGCTCACTGCCCATGCCTCCAGGTTCAGGTTTCGGTTTGTACCAAAGTCTGATTTGTATCTTGAGTAAGATCCGTTTACACTAGTGAACAAACTGTAGTTTTTGTATTGAAAAGGATAACTCACATTCAGATTTGCAATATCCTGGCTCGAAATATTACTGCTCAGCATGTAGCCTTTCACACCTTGTGCAGTATCAAGCAATTGACCAAATATATCTTTTACATGGCTGTAGCTGAGAGTGCTGTTTAATTTAAATTTGTAAGTATGAGTAATGCTCACTGTATTTGAATACTGCGGACGAAGATTGATGCTGCCTTTATGAAAAGTGTACTCATTAATGCGAAATTCAAATGGGTTAATATCCTGGTACACCGGCCTGTCTATTCTGCGGCTGTAGCTTAAAATAAACTGATTTTTTGTTTTAGGAGCCAGTGTAATGTTTACACTTGGAAAAAAGTCAAGGTAATCTCTTTTAAAGGTTGATGTTTCTGCAGCATATTCATTGCCTGTATTTCTGAAACTGTTGAGTTTGCCTTTGATGTTGGTTTGCTCCGCACGAACGCCGGCCTGTATTGCCAAACCTTTCAACTCCCTGGAGTAATTGATGTACGCAGCATTTACATTTTCTTTGTATTCAAAGAAGTTACTTCTGTCCTGGTCCGGTCTCCATTCATTATCTTTTTCATTGTACTGGTTAAAATCGTTGCCTGTTTTCACATAGCCAAACTTTGCACCTATACCTATTTTACCCTTTGCAAAATTTTGTTCGTAATCAGCCTTTAAAGAATAAATATTGATGACGGTTGGAGAAATGATGCGGTAGTTTTTTCGGAACAATTCATTATCACCCGTAGCATCAAAGAAACCGTTTGGCTGTAACTGATCTTGTTTGTTGTTATAATATCCGTAATCGGCATTAATCATTAATGTTTTGCCGGATTGGTCTTTGTAACTGTAATTGATGTTTGTGTTGATATTGCTGTTCTTTTGTTTGGTTTCATTTTCTGCCACTAAAATTCTATCAATCATACCGGTTGGATGATAGGATATAGGGGTGGTGTTTGCAAGGGTTATTTTGGGAGCACTGATATTGCCATTGATCATAACACCAATGCTAGTTTTACTGTTAAGTGCATAATCCAGCCCTGCTTTAAAAACATGATTTTCTTTATTTAGTAGTATTTGGGATTGCTGATCAAAAGCAGTATCCTTAACCAAACGGTGTAATTCAAATTCGCTTTGCAGTTTACCATAGTTGCCGCTGTAACTGCCAAACACATTTATTTTTTTGTTGCGGTAATTAATTGAGAAACCTGTTTCGGTTCTCACATCTTTGCTGGCACTTATCCCGGCCTGCACACTGCCATTAAATCCCATGGTTTTGTTCTTCTTTAAACGTATATTGATAATGCCTGCAGTACCTGAAGCCTCATACATTACGCCTGGGTTGTGAATGATTTCAATGGCTTCTATCTGGGTTGATGGTATTGATTTTAAATAAGCGGCAAGGTCTTGGCCATTCAGCGGTGTGGGTTTATTGTCGATATACACCTGTACGCCATTCTTTCCGTTGATGCTCAATTTCTCTTCGTTGTCAACAGTTACGCCCGGGGATTTTCTCAATAATTCTAAAGCATCGCTGCCTGTTGAATTGATAGTGCCTTCCACATTCAAAATAGTTTTATCTGCTTTTACTTCCACCATTTTTTTTCTGGCAGATACGGTTACCGTTTTTAAACTAGCTGTTGAACTGGTTAGTTTTATTGCAGGTATCGTTACCACTTCACCACGATAAACAAAGGGGGCCGAATAAAATGTTTTAAAGCCTACATAACTGATGCTAACGAGTAAATGTGCTTTGGGAACCTGATTGAAACCAAAAATACCATCTTTTGAAATTTCCAGTTTAATTACAGAACTGTCTGATTCTTTCAATAAAGATACTGTTGCATTGCTGATGAGATTACCCTGTTCATCTTTTACAATGCCTTTAATTAGTTGTGCTTTTAATGCTGCCATACCTAATATTTGAAAGGCTATAGCAATTAATACTTTTTTCATTTTGTTTAATTTTAATTTTTTAATTGAATGGCATGAGGGTTCTGCTGTGATGTTTTTCATCACTAAAACCGTTTGCCTGTTTTTGTTTTTAATTAAGATGCTATGGAAAGCATGCTGTTGCCGATACATTCATCACCGGCTGTTGAACAGCAGCAAACCAGGCTGCGTTTTTTAAGATATGGACTGCTGCAATTCCAGCAGGAACTGGCTGTTTGGGCGGACAAGCGGATGTCCATATATTCCAGTTCTTCCTGAAAATTTAAAGCGGGTTCATTATATTCAATGGTTGCATTATTGTCTTCATTAAGGTATAGTTTGCCAACATATTCAAATCCTGCTTTTTGTATGCCTTTTAATGATGCCTGGTTTTCCGGAGCATGAATGATCCAGAATCTGTTTGCCTCATTATCACCATGTTGCAGAATGTACTGCAACATTGCAGGATAAATACCAAAACCTCTGTAAGCTTCCAATGTTCTGAAATTCCAAAGGTACCTGTTGCCTGTTGGTAAAATAAATTCGTGATTTAGTTCACCAATTCTTGCATTATCCCTGGCCATCCAGCCAAAAGCTGCGGGCTGGGTGTTTATATATGCTACAAAGGCCAGGTTATCATTTGCCAGTCGTTTGGTAACCTCTTCCATACTGGTGTTACCCATAATTGATAACAACCTGATATCGTTACTTAATTCCATTTTTAATCCTGCAGGTATTTTAACGGGAGTAAGTGTATCTGAATGAGAAAATGTGTACAAAGACATGGCAGTAGTTTTGTTTTATTTTTTAAATTTTTAAAGATTGGGAGAAGCGCTGCTTCTCCCAATGGTGTTAAGCGCAGGTGTTGCAACCACAGGTACATCCGGTACCGGGGCAGTTGCTGCCACAAGTGCAAACAGAAGCTGTTCCTGTTACATCAGCGCATCCGCATTTTTTAATTGTTGTTTCCATTTTTTTGTTTTTTAAATGATTAATAATTTGATTCTGCAAAACTACTTTGCTTGTTTGCGTTGCTGTTTACAGTTAATTGGGATTGGTTTATATAATTATGGGTGACAGCCGGGCAACGATTCCTGTTTTTCTTTTACAGGGCTCAGTGGATCTATTACTTCAAAGTTGGCCATCATACCGGCGGCATGATGTTCTATGATATGGCAATGATACATCCATTTACCAGGGCGGTTATCAGGCATCCACGCAATCTTGATCGAACCCCTTGGTTTTAAATTGTATGTATCTTTCCATGCTTTGTATTCAGGCGCTTTACCATTTTCTTCCAGCACCTGAAAAAAGAAACCATGTAAATGAAAGGGGTGATCCATCAGGCTGCTGTTTGATACTTCCCATACCTGCAGGTCGCCTACCATCACCGGTTTATCCAGGCCGTGCATTTTTTTATTAACTCTAAAATCAATAACACGTTTAGGGTTGAGGTCAACAGATAATTTCACTTTCCTGTTAACTTCAGCATCCTGTGGTGCCAACGATTTTATTTCTGTAAGTTTTTCAGGTAAAACAGCAATAGATTCTTTTTTTTCTATCACATGTACGGTGGCATATTTTTGTAGTTTGGCTTTAAGCATCGTTACACGGTTGTAAGGCAATGAGTTTATTGAAAAAATTTCCCACTCATTAAAAGGACCAACTACAATATCAAAGCGTTCTCCTGGCGTTATTAATAATTCTGTTTCGGTTCTGGGATATTCCAGCAGGCCACCATCTGTGGCTATTACCCTAAAGGGTTTTCCGTCGAGGCTTAGTTTAAAATACCGGGCGCTTGCTGCATTCACAATTCGCCATCTTTCTGTTTGTCCCGCATACATTTGTAGTGTCAGGGCTTCTTTTCCATTAACCAGGTTTGTACTGCCTTCTCTTCCGTCGTGCCTTTCAATCCACCTGCCAAGGGATCCGTGCTGTTTAAATTCATTGTTGGATGTTAACTTCATATCATCCAGTACCAGTATTCTTTCGTCATCCATTACAGGATCTGTTTCATCTTCAATAATAATACCGCCATACATTCCTTTTTCCATCTGTACAGTTTCGTTTTGGTGTGAATGATACCAGAATGTTCCGGCATCGGGCACAGTAAAACGGTATTCAAAACTTTCGCCTGGTAATATGGGTTGTTGCACTTCACCTGTACCATCCATAATGGCCGGTAGCCTGATGCCATGCCAGTGCACCATGGTTGGTTCTGGTAAATTATTTTGAACCCTGACAACAAGAGTATCTCCTTTTTTTGCTTTCAACACCGGGCCTGGTACCTGGTTGTTAAATCCCCAGGCGGTTATATTTTTTCCCGGTTTAATCTCCCAGTTAAATTCACCGGCAGTTAAGTTGTATTCAACGACTCTGTTTTCCCATTTCATTTTTGTTGGTTTTGATTTGTAAGGCAAAGGTATCCTGACATTCGGGGGCCTGGTGGACAGACTGATGTCAAAAACGGACAACAAAATAAAATGTGGAATTGCCGATTGGGAATAAAATATTTTCGGCTAGATCGATATCACAATTATATACGGGTTACATATCTGGTTGAATAGAACAGTAAGTTAATATAGTTACCTGTTCGAAAGAATATATAAAATACCCTCAGGAAATACCTGCTCTTTTCTAATTGATGGAGTAAACGTTTTGTGGTTGACCAAATAATTTAATCTTACAAAGCCCATGCTTTAGGTTATTTATAAATTCAGCTTGCTGCATTTTTAATTAATTAAATTAAGGAACTGTCTATACAAAATGTAGTTCCTGGTCGCTATTTGAAGTTTGTGAAGCAAAGCCTGATACCAATGAACTCAATCATTGAAGTGTGCGATCATTATATTCAAATCTATTCTTGTCCGTTTTTGACATTAACCTGTCTATGGAACCGCTCAAACCCGTAATACCTTTGCATTCTAACTTAACAATTACAAAAATAAAAAATGAAAAAAGTACTATTTACCATCCAGATGATTGCACTGGTTGCCATGTTTCCGGTATACCTGGTAACAGAGTTAAATCGCAGTAACTCAGTGGCTGTACCTGCTGTCAATACTCCCTCTAAATATACGGGGATGCCGGAAGAGAATTATAACAACCCAGCTTTAATTCCAGAACATGGATTGTCTACTTCAGTAATAACAATGAATACTTACTACTTAAATCAGTAAAGGCTGGTATTTTTTTGCCAAAGGCCCAGACAAAGCAAGTAAGTTGTCTTTTTATGTCTTCTGGCTGTCCTTTGAAGGGATTAAAGCCATGATAACTTTGCTTTATCAAATAACAATAAAAAATTAAAAAAATGAAAAACAAAACAGTTTTTATTAAAACACTACTTAAAGCTACAGGTGCATTTTTTTTAATCTTCGTGCTGAGTTCCTGTAAAAAAGATGAAGTTTTTAACTCCGGTGTTACTAAAGAGTTCAGCTTACAGTCTGCAGCAAACGGGGCAACGTATGACATAAGAGTTGGGTTACCTGCCAATTACAATCCATCAGGTGAAAAATATGCAACCATCTATGTGCTTGACGGGAAAGAAATATTTGGATTCGTAGCAAACAGGTGCCAGCAAATTGCTGATCAATATGCTTTAAAGAATGTGTTGGTGGTAAGCATTGGATATGGAAAAGACCGCAGCATAGATTATACCCCCACAAAAGTAAGCTCAGTTACAGGAGGGGCGCCGCAATTTTTGAATTTCATAGAAACTCAGTTAATACCTAAAATGGAGCAGGATTACCATGCTGATACTACCAGGGCCAGTCGGGTTATACTTGGTCATTCCTATGGCGGACTATTTGGAGCTTACGCTTTTAGCGTTAAAAATAAAGTATTTGGCAACTTCATTATGCTAAGCCCATCTCTTTGGTTTGATAACTATGTTCCACTGCAAATGGAGAAAGATAACCGGGCAAACAATAAAATCAACAAACAACTGGTATTTATGGGGATTGGAGAAAATGAAGAACGTGACAGGATGCTGGCTCCGTTTGAAATATTTTATCAAGTGCTTCGTGATAACTACAACAATATTAAGCTGGAGAAAAATATTGAAAACAATACCAGTCATATGGATTCAAGAAATCCAAATATCATCAAAGGGCTGTATTATTATTTCCTTAACAGGTAATGATAATGTTATAAATTTTCGACCTTGTAACTATAAACACGTCTAAAACGTATTTCAAATAAAACATTATGAAACTTCATTTAACGGTAATACTTACACTGCTTAACGCTGCGGTATTTGCACAGCCCTCCAAAAAAACGGAGGTGTTAACATTGGGATCATTCCATTTTGCTTTTCGGAATCTGGATCTGATAAAGACAAGTGCTGCAGACCAGATCGACGTACTTGAGCCAAAATACCAAAAGGAAATTGAAGATATTGTCGCCCGGATTGCAAAGTTCAAACCCACTATTATAGTAATTGAAAGAGACCCTGTTAAGCAGGTTAAATATGACTCACTGTATAATCAATACCTGATGGGCAAGTATGATTTAGCAAGGGATGAGATTGATCAGATCGGCTTTAGAATTGCTAAAATGATGAAACTGAATACCCTGCACTGCGTTAATGCTTGGGGCAGGGATTACGAAGTACTGGATTCTGTTCTGGAAGGTAAAGACAGTATTGCAAATAAAAAATTCATGGATTACTTTTATAAGTACGCAGATACTGTAAAGCAATATTTCCCCAAGCCGGTTTTTAAAACAAAAGGGATACGGGCAGAACTGATTCAGAAAAATGACCCCAAAAACATTAAGCGGGACATGGGTACTTATTTAATTGGAACTTTTAAGTATGAAACCAACGCCAATGAATTTTTTGGGCCTGACTTTGTTACCGGTTGGTGGTTCAACAGGAACCTGAGGATATTCAGAAATATTCAAAAAATAAATGCAAAGCCAACAGACAGGATCCTGGTAATTTTTGGGGCAGGGCATATGACTTTATTAAATTCCTTTTTTGAAGCTTCCCCGGAATACAAATTACTAAAGGCGAACGATTACTTACAATAAAAAAATAAAATGAAAGCAGCAGTCTATATTCAATATGGTCAACCGGAGGTACTTCAGGTTAAAGAGGTAGAAAAGCCAATACCTGATAATAATGAAATTCTTTTAAGAGTAAAAGCAACGGCAGTCAACTCGGGTGATGTGAGATTGCGAAAAGCCGATCCATTTGCGGTGAGATTTATTTTTGGTTTATTAAAACCAAAAATAAATATTCTCGGAAGCGTTTTTTCAGGTGAAGTTGAAATGGTGGGGAAAGATGTTACCAATTTCAAAATTGGTGACGCTGTCTTTGGGCATACAGATATGCGTTTTGGTACCTATGCACAATATAAATGTATGCCTGAAAACGGGTCATTAGCACTAAAGCCAGCTGGTATCACACATGCACAGGCAGCAGCCATTCCTTTTGGCGGCGTTACCGCATTGCACTTCATAAAAAAGGCAAACATAAAACAAGGGCAAAAAGTGCTTCTAATTGGTGCTTCAGGTGCAGTGGGTAGCGCTGCTGTTCAATTGGCAAAGTCATTGGGAGCAGATGTTACCGCTGTGTGCAGTACTGCAAATATTGCGCTGGTAAAATCTATCGGGGCAGATAAAACAATTGATTATACACAGGAGGATTTTACAAAAAATGGGGAGACTTATGACGTTATTTTTGATACCGTCAAAACAATACATGTTTCCCCGAGTTTAAAGTCACTTAGCAAAAATGGGATAATGATTCTAAGTGCCGCAGGAATGTCTGAAATGATTCAAGGTTTATGGATTTCTAAAACAAGCAACAGAAAAGTTTTGACCGGTTTAATAAGCCATACAGCAGCAGACATTATTTTTCTAAAAGAGCTTATTGAAGCATGCAAGTTTAAGCCGGTAATTGACAGGACATATCCATTGGAGCAGATAGCTGAAGCACACGCTTATGTTGAAAAAGGGCATAAAAAAGGAAATGTCAGCATTGATATTTAATAAAAATACTTACAACCTTTAATCATTAAAATATGACAGGATTTATTATTGGTCTTATTACCACAGCAGCAATCATTGCATTCGCACAGGTATTCAGAAAGATTGATCTGAAGTTCTTTGCTTCACTGAATTTGGCGGTTATACCATTTATTTATATCGGATTTTCTATTGATCCGCATTCACTCATGCTCACAATTCCCGGAGCAGTATTCTTTTTATTTTTTGCTTATTGGGGTTATAAAAAAAATTACATGCTTACAGTTGCAGGGCTGGCGCTCCACGGGTTATGGGATGTTTTGTTTCCTCACATCAGTTCAGTGACACCTCATGGCTACGACATATTCTGCATTACCATTGATTTGCTTTTAGCAGGGTATTTCTGGATCAAATTAAAACCAGGAAAGAGTTATACATCTTTTCAAAAATAAAATATACCGGTACCTGCATAAAACGGTTTTTTTCTCAATTTTTAGAAATTAATCTGCCGTTTAATTATTTGCTTTCACACATCTTACCATTTGATACAAATAGTACGCACACTCTATAGCAATGGCAGTATTTACTGCTGTTTGTTATTTCCCTTCTCTGAATTTTATTCTCCAACAATCATATTTATTTCTTGTCTGTTTTTGACAGCATGATGTCTGTTGTAAATGTGCAATGCACGATAATTTTACATTATTAAAAAACAAAAATAACATGAAAAAATTATTAACCATTGGCATTTTTCTGATCAGTACACTGGTTTCAAATGCCCAGACAGACACAACTAAAGTTGAACAATATTGCCAGGTAATTGCAACACCCAGGTTGCTAAGTAACAAAATAACCATTGACATTGACTTTGGAGAAGAGAAAAGTTACTGGCGTGATACCCGTCTTAAAACAGATGCAGGAGCCTTAAAGAAATTTAATACCATCATTGATGCTGTGAATTATATGGGCAGGGAGGGTTGGATATTTATTAATGCTTATCCTGTACACATGGGGCAAACTGAAATATTTCATTTTGCTTTTAAAAAACAATTTCTAAAATCGGAATTACAATAAGTTCCTGTTTCCAAAATAATTTATTGGTTGTATATACGGTGCCTGCGCACCCCAAGTGAGCAGATGGAACCACCGACTGTAACAGCCATCCATTTCAAAAACAAAAATCATGAAAATCAGAAAAATTTACATTGTCTTCCTGGCTTTACTTTTATCAGGATTGATGTGCTTTAATTCCTGCAAGCCAATTCGAAGTTTAACAACTCAACCTGCCCCATGGTCGGGTAACAGCGCAGTCCGATCAAAAATCCCTGGTTACGATCCGGCAAAAAAATATGTTTTTATCATTGCTGATTATAAACTCACAGAGATTTTCGACATGTTAGCTCCCTTTTATTTATTTAGTGCAACTGAAAAGGCGAATGTATTTATAGTTGCAAAAGATAAAACGCCCATACTAATTAAGAAGGATCTTTTTGTATGCCCCCAATTAACATTTAGGGAGGCCGACTCAATGCATTTATCTGCAGATGTTATAGTAATTCCTGCATTGTCAATACGGGATGAACAGCAGGACACTATTATTATCTCATGGATTAAAGATCATTTTACGTCAAATACGAAAATGCTTACCATTTGTGATGGTGCGTCAACAGGTGCGGCAACCGGATTGTATGATGGTAAATCGATTACATGCCACGCATCAGATATAGAAGGCATAAAAGCACATTTCAGCAAACCTGTATGGGTGCAGAACGTTAGCGTAGCAAA
>JAYUTS010000241.1:0-14968 GCA_043754995.1 Chitinophagaceae bacterium | reverse complement strand
TTGAACCTGCCATAGCAGCCGATATGAAAGAAACAGGCAATACGCTTGAATTAACAGGTATTCGTGTTGAGAAATATCCTCCGGATTTTACCAATGGTTCAACTAATTACCAAGGTAACGCAGGCAATGATCAGGTTATTTTTAGGTATGCGGATGTTGTATTGATGGTTGCTGAGGCTAAATTAAGAGCTACAACTCCTGATGCAGCAGGGGCCCTGGCGCTGGTAAATGGTTTAAGAGTAGCAAGGCGTGCAACTCCTTTGGCGTCTTTGATTTTAGCTGATCCTTCTAATTTATACGCCCCTAATGCTCTGTTAACAGAAAGAGGCAGAGAGTTATATTGGGAAAAAGTTAGAAGAACAGATCTCATTAGGTTTGGAATGTTCTTAAAAATATGGCAGTACAAACCAACCGATAATCCTAAGTACCTGGTTTATCCTGTACCTGCTCAGTCATTATCCGTAAATCCTAATCTGGTACAGAATCCTGGATACTAGTACAAAAATATTTTACTTTCTTATTGCTTATTTTTGTAAGAGGTCATTGAAAAATGACCTCTTACTTTTATATGCTAAAACGAAAATGGTTATTGACCATGGTTAGAAGTGTTTTAATTTTTTGTTGTGTAATAGTAATGGTTTCAACAATGTCATGTGGAACCAGTAAGGGAAAAACAGAAGGTGAATTGTTGTTTGACCTCCTTGACAGCACAGGCATTAATTTCAACAATGAAGTTGTTGACGATAGCCTGGAAAATGGATTCCTGTTTCGTAATTTTTACAATGGCAATGGGGTTGCCATCGGCGATTTAAATAATGATGGCTTAGCAGATGTTTTTATGACATCCAACAACGGGGCAAATAAATTATATCGAAATAAAGGAGCGTTTAAATTTGAAGATATTTCAGATAAAGCAGGAATTATAAAAGACGACAAATGGAATACCGGGGTAGTTTTTGCAGATGTAAATGCAGATGGCTGGCTGGACATCTATGTATGTTCTTCTGGCCACATGGGCACCGGCACAAGAAAAAATAAACTATACATCAACAATCATAATCTGACTTTTACAGAGTCAGCCTCAAAATATGGTCTTGATATTTCTGCCTACAGCACACAAGTTTCTTTTTTTGATTATGATGGTGATGGCGACTTGGATTGTTTTATGATAAACAACAGCCCGATCCCAATAAATCAACTCAATTTTGCCAACCGGCGTGATATGCCAGACAGTTTATGGAAAATTCCTACCATGGTTATGGGAGGCGGAGATCATTTGTATAGAAATGATGACGGATTTTTCAAAGAGGTTACCAGTTTGGCCGGCATACATGGCGGATTGATTAGCTTTGGCCTTGGTGTTTCGGTAACAGATATTAATGGTGACGGATGGCCCGATGTATTTGTGTCAAATGATTCTTACGAAAGGGATTATCTCTACATCAATCAGCGAGATGGCACTTTTAAGGATGAGATGGAACAATGGTTCCAGCATAGCAGTTTTTCTTCCATGGGTGCAGATGTTGCTGACATTAACAATGACGGCTACATGGATTTATTTACTACAGACATGTTGCCCTTAGATGATTATCGTCTTAAAACTACCGGCTCATTTGATAATATCAGTTTATTTACAGAAAAATTAAAATCAGGTTTTTATTACCAGTACACAAAAAATTGTTTGCAACTGAATAATAAGAACAATAAGTTTATTGATATAGCAAGATACAGTGGTGTAGAGGCTACAGACTGGAGTTGGGGTGCCTTGATATTTGATATGGATAATGATGGTTGGAATGATTTATATGTGTGTAATGGCGTTAACAAAGATGTTACCAATCTTGATTTCATGGATTTTTTCGCCAATGAGGTTAACCAGACCATGGTATTATCCGGAAAAAAAGAATCTGTTGATAAGATATTGCATGAGATACCAAAAACGGCCCTACCCAATAAAGTTTTTCGCAATCAGGGTAACCTAAGATTTACCGATGTTGGTAGTGATTGGGGACTGGGACTCCCCACTTTTTCAAATGGCGCCGCCTATGCCGACCTTGACAACGACGGAGATCTTGACCTCATAGTTTGCAATCAAAATCAACCTGCTTCCGTTTATAGAAATAATTCTCAGCAAATTAACCGTAACAACTACATCGCTTTTTCTTTAAAAGGAAAATCTAAAAACCCTTTTGCCATTGGTAGTAAAATACAGCTGTATGCAGGCAATCAAATATTAACAAGAGAACTATTTCCCAGCAGGGGTTTTCAATCTTCTGTTGATTTCAAATTGGTTTTTGGCTTAGGCAAAACGATCGTAGTTGATTCAGCCGTTATTACCTGGCCTGATAGAAAGAGCCTTAAAATAATATCACCGGAGACAAATCAGGTGCATCAGTATGATGAAAATAATGCAGTCTTAATTGAGGAGAAAAGAAAAGTAATACCTGGTGAACAAACTATTTTTTCTGCCGTTGAAGCTAAATTTGATAAACATGAAGAGAGTGATTTTGTAGATTTTTATAATGAACGATTAACTCCAAGAGTTTTTTCCAGGGAGGGACCAAAAGCGGATACTGCAGACGTGAATGGGGATGGACGCACCGATATTTATGTTGGTGCTGCAGAGAATAAAAAGGGACAATTGTATTTGCAAAATAAGGACGGCAGTTTTACTAAAAAAGAAATTGACGTCTTGAAAGGAACGTCCGGAGGTGCTGATGATGTTGCTATATTATTCTTTGACCATGACAAAGATGGAGATATGGATCTGCTTATTGGCCCAGGTGGAAACAGCCATCCAGTTAACAGCAGCGAACTAAAACTAAGATTGTATAATAATGACGGGAAAGGAAATTTTGCTGCTGATACTAATGCATTTTCACCCACAGGAGTTAACATAGCGACAGCAGTGGCAAATGACTTTAATAATGATGGTTACCCCGATTTATTCATAGGTTCACGGAGCTATCCCGGCATCTACGGGAAAGATCCGCAGAGTTATTTATTTGTAAATGATGGCAAGGGTCGTTTTACCGATATTGCTGAAACAAAAAATAGTGATATCGCACATATTGGAATGGTTACGGCAGCTATCTGGGAAGATGTAACAGGAGATAAGCAAAAGGAACTGATCATTGTGGGAGAGTGGATGGCCCCTAAAATCTTTTCTTTTAAGAAAAACCATTTTGAGGAAGTAAAAACCAATATCAGCAATAAATTTGGCTGGTGGCAATCTGTTGCAACTGCGGATGTTAACAATGATGGAAGAATGGACCTTGTCCTCGGCAATATCGGTGAAAACTTTTACCTGGATCCACAGGAAAACACTCCGGCAAAATTATGGCTGAGTGATTTTGATAATAATGGTGATCTTGATAAAATCATGACCTATACCATCAATGGAAAAGACCTGCCTGTATTTTTGAAAAGGGATATGCAGGACCAACTTCCTGGTCTTAAAAAGCAAAACCTCAAGCACACTGAATACGCCAACAAATCTATTCAGCAATTATTTTCAAAAGAGTTAATTGCCGCCTCCATGGTTAAGCAGTTTAACTATGCGTCATCCTGTGTGGCTATAAATGACGGGAAGGGCAACTTTACTATAAAACCGCTGCCTGCTATGTGCCAGCTATCCTGCATCAACGCAATTTTGCCCATAGATGTTAATGGAGATGGATTTATTGATCTGCTAACCGGGGGAAACCAGTTTGGTTTTTTACCTCAATTTGAAAAATTGGATGGAAGCTTCGGAGATGTACTCATCAACAATACCAAAGGGGATTTTATGTGGCAGGAAGAAAAAAAGACAGGTTTAAATCTTAGAGGCGAATTAAGAGATATGAAAGCGATTAAGAGCAGCAAAGCAACATTCGTATTGTTCTTACAGAACAACGAAGTGCCGGTTTTAATGAGGTTAAATGATATTTTAAAAACGAAATAAATACACAACAGTGCGGGCGAAAATACAAATAGAATATACTTCTCGTTTAGTTGTATTAGTCATTTTGCTTCCAATTGTATTTTCCTGCAATAGTAGTAAACATAGCCAGCCACTTTTTGAAGCGATAAAAAGCTCAGGCATCAGTTTTATAAATAAAGTACAGGATAACGATACCATCAATATTCTTAATTACCGCAATTTTTATAACGGAGGTGGAGTAGCAACGGGTGATCTGAACAATGACGGCTTACCCGAAATCTTTTTTACAGCAAACCAGGGTGGCAACAAACTATATCTAAATAACGGCAACCTTAATTTTCAGGATATTTCTGAAAAAGCAGGCTTTAAAAATAAACTGGAATACAGCACCGGCGTTGTATTTGTTGATATTAATCATGACAGCTGGCTCGACATATATGTGTGCAACGCAGGAAATATGCAGGATGCCGGCCTGAGAAAAAATCAGCTATTTATTAATAACCACGATCTTACTTTTACAGATAGTGCGGCAGCCTACGGCCTGGATAATGATGGTTACACAACACAGGCAAGCTTTTTCGATTATGATATGGATGGAGACCTGGATTGTTTTATCATTAACAACAGTCCGGTACCAGTTAGTAGTTTAGGCTATCCCAAACAAAGGGATTTGCCGGCTGATCAATGGAAAGTTGCTGATAACCTGAAAGGCGGCGGCGATCATTTATTTAGAAACGACGATGGCCATTTTGTTGAAGTAACGCAGCAGGCAGGTATTCATGGCAGCCTGATGAGTTTTGGGTTGGGAGTTACTGTGGGCGATATCAACGGAGATTATTATCCGGACATATTCGTTTCCAACGATTTCTTTGAAAGAGATTATTTATACATCAACCAACAGGACGGAACTTTTAAGGATGAGCTTGAAACAAGAATG
Source organism: Chitinophagaceae bacterium (assembly GCA_043754995.1). GTDB lineage: Bacteria > Bacteroidota > Bacteroidia > Chitinophagales > Chitinophagaceae > Lacibacter. The sequence continues at coordinate 10,109 of JAYUTS010000241.1, read as the reverse complement.
AAACACAATAGCTACGCTTCCATGGGTGCTGATTTTGGCGACATAAATAATGATGGATACCCCGAAATATTTACCACGGATATGCTGCCTGCTGATGATTATCGTCTTAAAACAACCTTAAGTTTTGATGATATAGATCAATTCAGGCTTAAAGAACGTAATGGGTTCTTCAACCAGTTTTTGCAAAATACCTTGCAGTTAAATAACGGGTATGGAAAGTTTAAAGATATAGCTAATTATAGTGGCGTTCAGGCTTCTGAGTGGAGCTGGGGAGCACTCATGTTTGACGCCGACAACGACGGTTACAATGACCTTTATGTTTGCAACGGTATTTACCGGGATCTTACCAACCAGGATTTTATAAGTTTTGACGCCAATGAGATCAAAGCAAAAATGCTGCAGAGCGGCAAAAAAGATCTTTCAGAACTCGTGGGCAAAATTCCAAGCATAGCAGTACCCAATAAGATATACAGGAATCTTGGCAATTTAAAATTTTCGGATGAAGGTGCAAACTGGGGTTTTACGGAGAACTCATTTTCTAACGGAGCAGCATATGCAGACCTTGATAATGACGGTGATTTGGACTTGGTTGTAAACAATGTAAACGAACCAGCCTTTGTTTTAAAGAATAACAGCAGGGAGCAAAATAAAAATAACTTCCTAAGTATTTCCTTAAAAGGTGCAGGCAAAAATACCTTTGCCGTAGGGAGCGAAATTTTTATTTACAAAGGAGATCAAATTTTAAGCAGAGCACTTATTCCAAGTCGTGGATTTCAATCTTCTGTCGATTACCGGCAGCTTATAGGAATAGGCACTGCAACCCAGGTAGATTCATTGCTGATTGTATGGCCGGATCATAGTTTCACAAAAGCAATTCATCCTCAAATAAATCAGCAGATTGTCTTTTCTCAACCTCTCCATTCCGCAAAAATAATTGCCCCCAAAGCAGGTGGCAGCAATCCTTTATTTGAAAATGTTCATACAAAGTTTGACAGGCATGTAGACGATGATTTTACCGATTTCTACAATGAGCGTGGCATTTTAAAAATGCAGTCACATGAAGGCCCACAAACTGCTGTTGCAGATGTTAACAATGATGGGCTTGATGATATTTATATAGGTGGAACTATAGCAAACCCTGGCCAATTGTACATACAAGGCCACTCAGGGAATTTTGTAAAAAAGGAACAGGCTGCTTTTAAGCCAGTAATAGGCTTTGTTGATGGGGCCATACTTTTTTTTGATTGCGACAAGGATGGGGACCAGGACCTGCTTGTATGCCCGGGCGGAAATGTGGCCGCTCCATTTAGCAAGGAACTACAACACCGGTTATTTAAAAATGATGCCAAAGGAAATTTTCTTTTATCGGCAGAATCTTTCCCTGTTAATAAAGACAATATAAGCACAGCCATCGCCCATGACCTTGAGGGTGATGGAGACCTGGATCTGTTTGTTGGCGGCGGTTTTGTAAGCGGCAATTATGGAACAACAGCCCAAAGCCATATTTATATAAATGATGGCAAAGGGAAGTTTGTAGATATGCCTGCTAACAAATGCGGTGGTATTGCTGATGCAGGATTGGTTACAGGCGCAGCGTGGGCTGACCTGGACGGAGATCAGAAAGCCGAATTAATTATTGCCGGCGAATGGATGGCTCCAAAGATTTTTAAATACAACGGAAATAGTTTTGTTCCCTGGCAAACGAATCTTTCTCAGTATTCAGGCTGCTGGCAAACCGTAGCTGTTGCTGATGTGAACGGAGATGGTAAGCAGGATCTTGTGCTGGGTAACCTGGGAGAAAATTTTTACCTCAAACCGAATAAAGAAAATCCTGTGAAATTGTTTTTAAAAGATTTCGACAATAACGGGCAGACAGACAAGATAATTACCAGGACCATTGATGGAAAAGATAAATCTGTTTTTATGAAAACAGAATTGGAAAGCCAGTTGCCTTTTTTGAAAAAACAAAACCTGCGTAATTCTGCGTATGCACAGAAGGATATCCAGCAATTATTTGGTACAGATAAATTAAAGGATGCCCTGGTTAAGCAGATAAATTTTGCATCCTCCTGCATTGCTATTAATGAGGGAAAGGGTATTTTCAGACTTCAAAATCTGCCTGTGCAGATTCAGCTATCTTCCGTGAAAACGATACTACCACTTGACGTTAATTTTGATGGTTTTATCGACCTGGTGGTGGGTGGCAATGAGTTTGGATTTCAACCGCAAATGGGACGGCTGGATGGAAGCAATGGAGATATTTTACTAAACGATGGAAAAGGAAATTTTTCAGTCCTGCCTCAAAGCAATAGTGAAATTGACTTGCCGGGGCAAACAAGGAGTATTGTTTTATTAAAGTTTAAAGATAACTCCGCTGTATTGTTTTTACAGAATAATGAATTCCCCGTTTTGTATAAATTAAAAAAGAAACCAGCGAACATAAAAAACTAAGGAGCGAGGCTGACATGATTAATTTAACCAGATTTAATTTTATTGCGTGGGGAGTGGCTTGCATTGTTTTGTTCGGGGGTTGTAAACAGCAGCCCTCCCGGCAGCAGGCCCCTTTGTTTGAATTATTGAATGATACAAAGACCAATCTGCATTTTGTAAATAACCTGAAGCCCACTGCAGACTTTAATATGCTTAAGTACATGTACTATTATAATGGTGCAGGTGTGGGAGCAGGTGATTTTAACAACGATGGAAAGATAGATCTCTTTTTTGCTGGCAACCAGGTTCAGAATACAATGTACCTCAATGAGGGCAACATGAAGTTTAAGGATGTAACAAAAGCAGCCGGCATACCGGTTGATAGTTCGTGGAGTACGGGGGTGAGCGTAGTGGATATTAACAACGATGGCATGCTGGATTTGTACATCTGCAGGGTAGGTAATTTTAAAGTACTGAAAGGACAAAACCAATTGTTGGTTTGCAGCGGTATAAAAAATGGTATTCCAACATACTTAGATGAAACTGCAAAATATGGCCTGGATTTTTCTGGCTTTAGTACCCAGTCAGCATTCCTGGATTTTGACAGGGATGCTGATCTTGATATGTTTTTATTGAATCATTCTGTAAATCACAACGGCAATTTTGCATCCAGGGCTTTGTTCGCCAATACCTATGATTCCCTGGCAGGCGCCCAGTTGTTTAAAAATGATAATGGACATTTTACAAATATTACCAGGCAATCCGGCATTAACAGCAGTAAAATAAGTTATGGATTGGGCATCGTGGTCAGTGATATAAATTTAGATGGCTGGCCAGATATTTACATTGGCAACGACTTTCACGAAAATGATTATCTGTATATAAATCAGAAAAACGGAACATATAAGGAAGAGCTGAATGACCACATGATGCATACCAGCCAGTTTAGCATGGGGGTTGATGTAGCAGATGTGAACAACGATGCTTACCCGGATGTGATCTCCATGGACATGATGCCTTATGATCCAGTGATATCCAAAAGATCGCTGGGCGAAGATGAATACCAGACGAGCCTCGAAAAAATAAAGTTTGGATACAACCATCAGTACTCAAGAAATAACCTGCAATTAAATCAACGAAACGGCATGTTCTCAGAGACGGGCTTTTACAGCGGAATCTATGCAACCGACTGGAGCTGGAGCAGCCTATGGATGGATTTTGATGATGATGGAAAAAAGGATCTCTTTATCAGCAACGGAATTCCTAAAAGGTTAAATGATATTGATTACATCAGCTTTATGGTTAATGATGCTGTCCAGGATAAATTGCAAAATCAAACACTTGATGGAAACGATCTGGCCATCATCAATAAATTTCCTGAGATTAAATTGCCTAACCGCTTTTTTAAAAACAAAGGAGATCTAAAATTTGATGATGTAAGTAATAACATTCAGGGTAATCCAAATTCATTTAGTAATGGAGCAATCTATGCAGACCTGGATAATGATGGCGACCTTGATATTGTGGTAAATAATATTTGGGATCCTGTGCTGGTATATGAAAATAAGTCAGCAACAAAAAATTATAGCCTTAATCTACAACTGAAAGGCTCTCCTCAAAATCTAAATGCCCTGGGTGCAAAATGTTATGCATTCGGCAGCAACCAGATTATTTATGCCGAGAAATCTGTCGTAAGAGGTTTCATGTCTTCAATGGAAACACCACTACATATTGGCCTGGGTTCGGTTTTGCCTGATTCAATTTTATTGGTATGGCCTGATAATACTTACCAGACATTGAAGAATGATACATCCCGACTTGTTATAAGTGCAACCTGGACTAAAGGCTTGCCTGCATTTGATGCTAACACGATAACTACATTCTATAAGCAGCAGGCTAGAGCAATGGTTGACATTACTGCAGCTACTAAAGTTAACTACGTGCATGTTGAAAACGATTTCAATGAATTTAACAGGGAATTTTTATTACCCAGGATGTTTGGTAGCGAGGGACCGGCACTTGCCGTGGCTGATGTGAATGGCGATAAACTGGATGATATATACATAGGAAGCTCCAAGGGTAAAAAGAGTGCGTTGTTTTTACAACATCAAAACGGAACGTTCAGCTTGTATGCGCAGCCACAATTTGACCAGGACAGCACCTACGAGGATGTTGATGCCAGCTTCGCAGATGTAAATAATGATGGCTATCCCGACCTCGCAGTTGCCAGTGGTGGCAATGAATATTATGGAAATGAAGCCTGGCGACAACCAAGGATTTATTTGAATGATGGTAAAGGTAACTTCAGTAAACTGGCTGATGCAATACCTGGTATTTATAGTACGCAATCATGCATAGACCCTTGTGATTTTAATAAGGATGGGTTTATAGATTTTTTTGTTGGTACCCGAACTACTCCTTTTCAATATGGCAAAATTCCAACATCCTTTCTCTTGCAAAATGATGGAACCGGACATTTTAAAGATGTTACTGAAACCCTTGCAAAAGGCCTGTCTGATGTGGGTTTGGTTACAGGCGCAAACTGGGCTGATATTAACAATGACAAACAAACTGATTTGATTGTAACGCTGGAGTGGGGAGGTATTGCAGCATTCGTAAATGATAAAGGAAATTTTTCTAAAAGAGAATTGACTGCAAATAAAGGCTGGTGGAATTTTGTATTGCCGGTAGATGTTGACAATGACGGCGATATTGATTTTGTTGCTGGAAACCAGGGATTGAACAGCTTGTTTCAACCTTCAACAGAGGAGCCCTTACGGATGTATTACAATGATTTTGATAACAACGGTACTAAGGAACAGATTGTTACTTATTTTAAGCAGGGTGTAGAAATTCCGATGAGTAGTAAAATGGATATGGAAAAGCAAATGCCATTCTTAAAAAAGAAATACCTCTATGCAGCTGATTTTTCAAAGGCATCTATAAGTGAAATATTATCAAAAGATAAATTGACTGCTGGTGCAATTTTTACTGCTGATTACTTTTCCAATGCTGTTTTATTAAATGATGGTAAAGGAAATTTCTCAGTAAAGGCGCTCCCATGGAAGGCACAACTAACCTCTTTGAAGGATGCAACGGTAATTGACGCTAATGGCGATGGCTTACCCGATATATTAACCGCTGGAAATTTTTATGAACAGGCAATACCGCTTAACAGAAATGATGCTTGTTTTGGAAGTGTTTTAATAAATAGGGGAAATGGAAACTTTGACGTAGAAAATATTAATGGGATAGTTATAAAAAACCAGGTACGGCATATTCTACCCCTGAAAATTAAAAATAAAATTGCTTACGTTTTTGCAAGAAATAATGATGCGGTAATGCTGGTGCAATAAATTAACTACAGCGTAAACTTTATCTTTAATTTATCGGGTAACAGGCTTTTGCCTGAATGATCTGGTTGTCTTCAAAAGTTATGCCTTCCGAAATGAGCTTAAGAAAAGGGATGGCCATAGAAGTCATTTCATTATCGGTTTTAAATTGCCCTAAAGCATTGATGGCGTTATTTACATTTGCAAAATTACCCTGGTAATATGCTGTAAGTAAATGGCCCTTGTAAGGCATTTTTTTCAAACTGAATCTACCTTCAAGGGGTACATCATTTGTGTTAGTGATGCCAATGCTTGTAAAAAGGTGGATACTATCTGTTCCGTAACCGGATGTATAAAAAATCCTTGCTCCGGTATATCCAAGATCTTTCTCAGTAGCGTAATTAATCAAAGATTCAAACAGGCTCTTGAAGGCGTCTTTTTGAATGCTTTTGGCTACAACTTTTGAGGTAAACAAAAATGCAGTATCAGTCACATCAATAACTTCCATCTCATATCCATACATTTTTTTGGTATCGGCAAAGTATTCTTTCAGATTTTTTAAGCTTGCTTCAGCAGTCTTAACAAGGCTGTTATTTCCAAAAAATTTGTTCCATAAAGTACTCTCATAGCTTAAAATAACTTTTGAGGTACGGCCTGTATCTGCGAAGACTGAAAAAAACACTTCTTTTCGTTCGTTGTTTTCTGCAACGTTATACCATATACTTAAATTTACATGCCTGGTAATAGTCAGGCTGTTATTGTTGTATTCAATTTTGTCACGACTGGTTTTAAAATTGCCGGTATCGCCGCTTGCGAAAGGTAAGTACCATTTAGAAATGTTGTCAATCGATGAGACTTGTTTATTTACCAGATCAATTCGGTGAGGAATTTTTATTTCTTTGTGAAATATATTATTTGCAAATATTGCATATAAGACAAAAGCAGTAACAATCACGGTCAGGGCAAGCAAGGTTTTTTTCTTCATAAAAACTTGTATATTTTTTTACTCGTACGAAAATAGCAATTAGTTTTTACCATGTTAATTTCATTTCAATGGCCTCCGGCTGGCATAAACCGTTTAAGCCGGTAAGCATAAGCTTTTAATTTCTGAACAACTGCAAGATACTAACCATTGGATTGTAAAAAAGGTTGGTGTACCTCAAATCAGAATGACCGTAAGTTGGAAACTTCTATAGTTTAAACTTGATCTGCCGATGTTGTAAAAAGTTAGAACATCCCGGCTATTTTCATAAATGATCTTTTAAAGTAACATTTAGAAGGGGTTCTTCAATTCGCTCGTTGTATTTTCAACGGTATAAAAATTCTGTATGAAACAATCCTTTGCTGAAACTGTAAGCTCCTGCAAAGTAAAGCTATTACCACACACCCTGCATCTCCCATAATATAAAATTGCTCCACCTGCTTTGGGGGCCTCTAAAATCTTTTTTTCCTAAATCGAGCACCTGGTTACCTGCATCTACAAAAGGCCGTCAGGATCATTGCACCAATTACTGGCCGGCGAAAAATGAAACTGCGGGCGGTATTGCTCTTTGTATAAGGCGGGTTGAGCATTTACGATGAGGCCAAATGCTACTAATGCAATGGTTAAATATTTATTTTTCATATTAGGAAAATAATCGTTTTTATTAAACTTCTTTGCGCCCTCATCCCCAGTGCATGCCATTTAAATTTTATTCCTTATCTGCGTCTCACCTTCCTTCTCTGCGTTCTCTGCCCCTCTGCGTGCCAGCTTCAATTCGACCGCCTATCAGCGTTCAACATTCCTTCTCTGCGCCCTCATCCCTCTCTTCGTGCCATTTTTCCTGTCAATGCCAATAATTTCTCTTTTTACATTCTGCGTGCCTTTTCTATCTCCTCCCTTATGCACTCAATTGCTTCTCCAACTCCTCCAGCGAAACACCCTTAGTTTCGGGCATCTTAGTCAATACCCAAATCAACTGCAGCACCATCATCGCAGCAAGAAAAGCAAAAATAATCCAGGGTTCGTCTTTAAGAATACCGTCTGTTTCATTGAGAAAGACAGGTGTAAGTAAAGTGATGATTGCTGCAAATACCCAATGCACACTGGCTCCAAAAGATTGACCCATTGCCCTAATCTTGTTAGGAAAAATTTCTGAAATGAACACCCATATAACAGCGCCCTGCCCAATGGCATGAGAAGCAATAAAAAGCAATAAAAATATCATTAGAAAATTAGGGCTTGCCTGGGTGTTAAAAGCATAAGCTACCATGGCAAGGCTGATGATATAACCGATTGAGCCTATAATCATCAAGGTTTTTCTTCCTAACCGGTCTATGAGATACAAACCAACAAACGTAAAAAGTAAATTAGTGCCACCTATAGCAATAGAATTAAGCAACGATTCTTTGGCTGCCAAACCAATCCTGGAAAGAATTTCCGGAGCATAATATAAAATAAAATTAATGCCGGATAGCTGGTTGAAAAAAGCAATAAAAAAAGCCAACCATATAACTTTGTAATGCTTTGCATTAAAGAATTGGGATGAATTAGACGTGGATGTTTCATGCTGATTGCTTTTTATAACCGCAGCAACTTCCGCCTCAATATCTTCTACTCCAATGCTGGCCATTATTTTCTTTGCAGCATCCAGGTCATTCTTTTTAGAGATGAGCCAACGTGGACTCTCCGGCACACCTGTTACCATAACTGTATAAATCAGGGCAGGGATGGCCAAAACACCCAGCATCCAACGCCAGTCGTTAATACCACCAACCCCTTGTAAAAAATAATTGGATAAAAAAGCTATCAAAATTCCAAAGACAATATTAAACTGGTACATAGCCGTGAGCTTTCCTCTCGTAGAGGCGGTAGAAATTTCTGAGATATAAGTAGGTGCTACCACAGACGACACTCCAATACCTACGCCTCCCATAAATCTGAAAAAGGAAAAAGTATAAGGATCCGGTGCAAATGCAGATCCAAAGGCTGATACAGCAAACAAAATTCCTATCCACAGCAATACTTTTTTCCTGCCGTATTTCTCGGTAGGAATACCGCCAAAAATAGAACCTAGTACCGTTCCCCACAATGCCATCGACATAATAAAGAAACCATGAAATAAAGGAGAGGTATGCCAGAGATCCTGTATGGGTTGATTGGCCCCGGAAATTACAACTGTATCAAATCCAAATATAAACCCGGCAAGAGCGGCCACAATAGAATACTTAAAAAGTTTGTTTTGATACATAAGCAGTGTTTAATAAATTTAAGATAAGAAAAGCATGGGTAAATCATTTTAAGGAGTGTCTTCTCCTTTACTGCAAACGATTGTTGTTTACAAATAGATGCAATATGGAAGTTCATAAAAGCAATATCTTTCAGCTATTAAATGTTGTTTTGCCTCACAAGGTTTGTACAGCACAAATCAAATAAATAGTTAGACCAATAATAAATTTCAATTTATCATGTAGGTGCTTGCTGGTGCAGCCCTTCTAAAAAATGTAAAATATATTCTCATTTACCACTACAAAAGCTTTTATGTTTAATAAGAAAAAATCAAATCAGTTTCAGCTTACATTTTTATTTTTCTTGTGGGTGAATGTTTCTTTTGCCCAGGACCCATGGAAAATAACAGCTGCTAAAATTAACCCTGCAAATTATTATGGTATTACAGTTGCCAACGGCATGCTCGGTATTGTAAGCAGTCCTGAAGCTTTCAAGGTAAAAGATGTGGTGCTGGCTGGAGCCTATGATTTGTATGGCCGTGGCAGGGTAAGCAATTTTTTAAAAAGCTTTAATCTCCTCAATATGTACATGGAGATAGATGGGAGAAGATTAAGTAATGTGGATATTAGCGGTATGCAGCAGGAACTTGATATGCAGTCTGCCAAGTTTACCACTTCATTTAATTATAAAGATATCGCAACCATTAGCTACACTTATTATGCTTTGCGCCAGTTGCCTTATTCTGTGCTCATGGACATTACAGTTTCGGCAAAGAAAGATTTTAATCTTGGCAGTGCAAGTGTTATGGAAGCTCCCGATGCTCTAAAGAATGTAGAAAATTATTACAACGAAATAGACAGGCCGCACACTACTATCAGCTTGCTTACATCCACCGCACAAAGCCCCACCGGTAAATTACTGATGTGTGCCAGCAATTCTTTTTTATTCAGCGAAGCCCATGGCAGCGAACCGAGAGTAATTCATGAGATGTGGGATAACAACATGCACCTTATGAAATTTGCAAAAAAACTAAAAGCAGGCGAAAGCTACCGGTATTCTATTGTTGGTTCCTCTATTACTTCTGCCCACCACGCAGATCCTTTAAATGAAGCAGAACGCTTAACCATTTTTGCAAAACT
>JAYUTS010000240.1:0-14974 GCA_043754995.1 Chitinophagaceae bacterium | reverse complement strand
ATATAAAACGATTTTATTGCAAAGGGAACTAATCAGTATAACATTCAATTCTTGGATCGATATTTCCCGAAAAACTCTTTTTTGATAAAAATTAATGTCGAACCCCCGTATCAATGAACCCCTTCGTCTGATACTCAATACCAGGAATAGTTTCAGCTAAACAAAAAACGGACAACCCTTCAAAAAATCGGGGTTGTCCGTTCAGGTGGAGCTGAGCGGATTCGAACCGCTGTCCAAACATATTCTGCAAAAGCTTTCTACATGCTTATTTCATGATTGATTGTGGGCACACCACCGGACATGAACATACCAATGATATACTTAGCTGAATGGTCTTTTGCAACAGTCACAGCCTTCTGTTACAGCAACCTGTTTTGTGTTTGAGTCGGCGGCGGAACATGGTAACAGATCAACCTGTTCGGCGGCCCTAATGACTACCTAATCACTGATTAAGCGGCCATGGCATACTGTGTATTGCCATTTGAGTTTTTGAATATTCAGATTAAAGTGCTGACTATCCAACGCACTGCATGCTTACACTTTCAAAGATCTATGCTGTCAAAACCAGGCAGCCCCAATTGTAAATACAAAGTACGAAGTACAAAGTAAGAACGGACAGCAAAAATACATTTATTTCTGCTCATGAAAGGTAAAGAAAAACTGCTTTTAAAGCCTTTCACTAAAACTGATCAGACAGTACACATCTTTCATAGTTTTACAGCATGGCAGAAAAATTAAATCCGGAAGCATTTTATAAACAACAGATAAACGATTTAACGCTTCAATTAAACCAATTGCAGAAACGCAGACAGGTGCTTGGCTGGTTGCGCCTTTTTATTTTAGTGTTCACTGTTTTGTTGCTTTGGTTTCTATGGCCATCCGGGCTTCCTTTATCTGCGGCTCTGTTTATTACCGGGCTTGGTTGCTTTTTGTTTGTTGTGAAAAAAGACCTGGTGAATAAAGAATCGATCAATCATTTCAAGCGCTTGATAACAATCAATGAACAGGAACTACTCTACCTGAAACACAAGTTTACACATCAAAAAGATGGCAGTGAATTTTATAAAGATGAACATCCGTATGCCGGCGATCTGGATATTTTTGGCCGGGCTTCTGTTTATCAATTCATCAACCGTACAAATTCGCAACAGGGTAATCAACGAATAGCTGATTGGCTGCTAGAACCTGCAGCAGCCGAAACAATCCTTGTTAAACAAAAAGCAGTACAAGAGTTGAGTAATAAAACCAATTGGCGGCAAGAGTTACAGGCTCATGGCATGTCATCAACCATCAGTATTTCAACAGAAAAGAAAATGGAAGATTGGTTGAAAGAAGACAATCAGTTCATTGATAAAAATAGTTGGCATATCATCCGTTATGTTGTGCCGGTTGCTGCAACAGGAACGCTGGTTTCTTTTCTGTTTGATGTAATCAGCTATCAGCTTTTCCTGCAGGCCCTTTTAGTATTTACAATCATTGCTTTTGCTATCACACGCCTCATTATTCCGCTTTATCGAAAGCTCAATAAGATAACAGCAGAAATGGAAACTCTTTCAAACAGCATCGCTTGCATTGAACATGTAGCTTTTAAAGATCCTTTGCTGGTTGATTTAAAAAAACAATTTCATGCCGGCAAACAAAAAGCATCGCAACAAATCTTTCAACTAAAGCAGATCTTCAATCGTTTTGATTATCGTCTCAACCCAGTTGTATTTATTCCACTGAATATTTTTCTGCTGTGGGATCTGCAACAGATGATGCAACTGGAAAAATGGAAGCAAAAAAACAATCAACAGATTGGTTATTGGTTTTATGCGTTGGCCGAACTGGAAGCATTAAGCAGTCTTGGAACGCTTGCATTTAATCATCCGCATTGGTGTTTTCCTGAATTAAAAACGGATGAGCCGGTGTTCACCACAACAGGATTAGGGCATCCGCTCATTGAAGAACAAAAATCGGTGTTGAATAATTTCTCTACAATTGGTAAAGAACAAATCAATCTCATCACCGGTTCTAACATGGCCGGTAAAAGTACTTTCCTTCGAAGCATTGGTGTAAATATGGTATTAGCAGCAATGGGGGCACCCGTTTGTGCAAAAGCTTTAACCTTTTCGCCATTGAAGATTATGAGCAGTATGCGCATAAAAGATAACCTGGAAGAAAGTACTTCAACCTTTTATGCTGAATTGAAAAAACTCAAACAAATTATTGATGCGGTCAATAACAATGAACCGGTTATTATTCTGCTGGATGAAATTTTGCGTGGCACCAATTCATATGACAGGCATACGGGTTCAAAAGCCTTGATCAAACAATTACTGCAACACAAAGCCATTGGCATTTTAGCCACACATGATCTTGAGTTGGCCAACCTTGCACATGAATTTCCTGCGAATATTCACAATTACCATTTTGATGTGCAAGTAAATGGAGATGAATTGTATTTCGATTACAAATTAAAAAGAGGCATCTGCCAAAGCATGAATGCCTCTATCTTAATGAAGAAGATTGGTATAGAATTATAAATTATTTGTTCCAACCAAAGAAATCATTCCCGTTTGCATAGATGAGCAAACTAAAGAGTATCACCATTCCTACAACTTGAGCATACTCTAAAAACTTTTCATTCGGCTTACGACCGGTGACCATCTCAATGAGTGTGAAGAGCACATGGCCACCATCCAATGCAGGTATTGGCAATAAGTTCATAAAAGCAAGAATGATGCTGAAGAAAGCTGTGATATTCCAAAAACTTTCCCAATCCCATACTGAAGAAAAAATTGAACCCATTGATTTGAAACCACCTATTCCCTTGTAAGCCCCGGTTTCAGGATTTAAGATCAACTTGAACTGATCGATATAATCATTTAATTTGTCAACCGACTTTTTTACTCCGGCAGGAAATGATTCAAAAAAACCATACGATTTATGTTCAATTTTAAATACACCCGCCTTTTCATATCCTTCTGCATCAAGTCCTCCTAATCCAATTTTTCCATCGGCATTCGTTTTGGATACAAGATTTACCAATTCTCCGTTTCTTTCTACTGTAAGTACAACCTGGCTGTTTTTCTTTTGCGCAACCATTGGAATCATTTCATCAAAAAATTGAAATGGTACTGAATCAACCGCAACAATTTTATCCCCCTCTTTCAGGCCTGCTTGCTTTGCGTAACTCGTATCTTTTTTATCAAATACTCCAACAATTGCAGGAACACGAACTTCAATTAACCTTCTGCGTCTTTTACTTTCAATTAATTGCCCAACAAGGTCTTTACGTAAAATGATTTTCTGCTGAACACCGTTTCTTTCATAAACAATGCTTTTACTTGTGATAATATTCTTATTAATATTTTCAAAGTAGTCGACGGGCTTGTCATTGATTGAAATGATTTTATCACCATTGCGCAATCCTGCTTCATACATCAATGTATCTGTAATCCAGATGCCATTCTTAACACTGCTTAGTGGTATTTTTTGTTCGCCCCATACAAATAAGATCATGGCATAAATAATAAATGCCAGTAAAATATTCACTGTAACGCCAGCGATCATGATGATCAAACGTTGCCATGCTGGTTTGCTGCGAAATTCCCATGGTTGGGGAGGAAGTTTCATTGCCTCCTTATCCATGCTTTCGTCAATCATACCGGAAATTTTTACATAGCCGCCCAATGGCAACCAGCCAATTCCGTATTCTGTTTCTCCAACCTTTTTCTTAAATAAGGAAAACCATGGATCAAAAAATAAATAGAATTTCTCTACACGGCATTTAAACCAACGGGCTGTAATAAAATGTCCGAACTCATGGAATATAATTAAGATGGATAGTGACAATAATAATTGTCCTGCTTTTATTCCAAAATCGGCGAGATTAATTGCTAATAACATATTGTGTAGTTAAACAGGGTTTTCATTTTTTGTACGGGAGCTGCAAATATCGCTGAAAAAAGAAAGGAGAGGAAGAATTTTTTAGTTAAAAATTACATCTGAATCATAGAGGCTGTAAAGTTTCTTGCTTCAGCATCACTTTCATAATATTCTTCCAGGGTTGGCTTTTCAATAAAAGGAACATGGTTCATCGTTTTTTCAATTACATCGGTCATATCTAAAAAACCAATCCTGTTCCGCAGAAAAGCCCATACAGCAATTTCATTGGCAGCATTCATGATGCAGGGAAGGTTCCCTCCTTTGTTTAAAGCCTCTATTGCCAATGCAAGATTGCGGAAAGTTTTCAGATCGGGTTCTTCAAAATTCAATGTGCTTGCTCTCTTAAAATCAAAACGGGGAAACTGATTCGGTAATCTTTGTGGAAATGCCATGGCATATTGAATAGGCAATTTCATATCGGGCAATCCCATTTGTGCTTTAATGCTGCCATCTTCAAATTGAACCATGCTGTGTATAATACTTTGCGGATGGATAACCACCTGTATCTGTTCAGGTGCAAGATTGAACAACCATTTGGCTTCAATCATTTCCAATCCTTTGTTCATGAGCGTGGCAGAATCAATGGTAATCTTTGCGCCCATACTCCAGTTTGGATGTTGCAATGCATGATCTCTTTTTACATTTAATAAAAAGTTGGGTTTTCTACCACGGAATGGCCCACCGCTTGCAGTGAGAATAACTTTATCAATTTTATTTCTCGCTTCTCCAACAAGACATTGGAAAATAGCAGAATGCTCACTGTCAACAGGAATGACCGGCACCCTGTTTTCAACAGCTTTCTGCATAATAATATCGCCCGCCACAACCAATGTTTCTTTATTAGCCAGTGCAATTGCTTTTTTATTTTCAATGCCTTTGAGTGTGGGTTTCAATCCTGCAAAACCAACAATTGCAGCAAGCATCATATCGTAAGTATCAAAAGCCGCCGCTTCTTCCAGTGATTGCTCTCCTGTAAAAACTTTTACATCTGTTGAAGACAAAGCCTGTTTTACTTTATCGTATTTTTTTTCATCAACGATAACAACGGCATTGGGTTTAAATTGTAGAGCCTGTTTGATGAGGAGTTCATCATTCGTGTGTGCGGTGAGAATTTCTACTTCAAATAATTCGGGGTTGGCTTCAATCACCTCCAGTGCCTGAGTGCCGATAGAGCCTGTTGAACCAAAAATGGCAATTCTTTTTTTCATGTATATCCTCTGCTAATATTAATTATGTTCAGCCCATTTCATCAGATCATCTGCAATTTTGCGGTCATTGCTGAGACGAGGCACTTTGTTTTGTCCTCCCAATTTACCAATACTTTTCATGTAATCGATAAATCCATTCTTTTTGACTGATGTTATTTTCAATTGTGTGAGGATATTGCCAGTTATTAAATCATCATAATAAATATTTTTCTCTCTTAAGTTATCATTGATCATTTGTTCAAACCGTTTCATATTCTCCGGTTTATTTTCAAACTCAATAAACCATTCATGGTAACTTTTTCCCACTCCCTGCTGTATCATAGGTGCAACTGTAAATTCTGTTATATGAACACCATCTTCCGATGCAGCCTTTAATAAGCTTTGCTCAACCTCTTCACCAATAACATGTTCGCCAAATGCAGAAATAAAATGTTTTGTTCTACCGGTAATAATAAGCCTGTATGGGTTCGTTGAAACAAATTTTACAATATCCCCGAGATTATAACCCCAAAGACCAGCATTGCTGTTGATGATCATCGCATAGTTTTCTCCCACTTTTACATCTTTCAAAGAAAGTCTTTTTGGATCTTCTTTATAAATTTCCTCTGCAGGAATAAATTCAAAGAAAATACCATCATTACTGTTGAGCAATAATCCTTCTGCCTCCTGTGAATCCTGGAAAGCAAAGAAACCCTCACTTGCAGGAAAAAGTTCAATACAATCTATTTTACGACCGATGCTCTCAAAAAGTTTTGCTTTGTAAGGTTCAAAGTTTACACCGCCCTGCACCATTACACTGAAATTGGGGAAAATTTCTCCAACTTTTTTTCCTGTTCGGTTTGTGAGCTCGTCGAAATACATCTGCATCCATGGTGGTATGCCGCTGATCAGGGTCATATTCTGGTTGATGGTTTCATCTACAATTTTCTGAAGTTTTGTTTCCCAATCTTCAATACAATTGGTTTCGTAAGAAGGCAATTGATTAGTGCGTAAATATTTTGGAATGAGGTGATTGGATATTCCACTTAACCGGCCGGTTGGAATATCTCCCATTCTTACCAATTCTGGTGAACCGGAGAGAAAAATGAGTTTACCATCAAAAAAACGGGTATTGCCGGTTTCAGCAGCATAGCAAAGGGCTGCATTCCTGGCCGTACCAAAATGATTGCCTACCGAATCTTTTGTAATTGGAATATACTTCACGCCACTGGTAGTGCCGGAGGTTTTAGCAAAATACAGGGGCTTTCCTTTCCAGAGTACATTATGTTTGCCCTCAATGATTTTATCAATCCAGGGACGCATTTGTTCATAATCTAAAAGAGGAACAGCTTGCTTATACTCATCATATGTATTAATCCCGCCTAAACCAATTGCTTTACCGTACTCTGTTTTTTTGCCCTCCTTCAGAAGCTGTTTCATGATATTTTCCTGATCAACCAGAGCTGACATTTTATTTTTCTGAATGGTCTTATAGATGTACCCAGCAAATGGCTTTGCAAGGATTGATTTAATTTTCATACTGAAGCCCGCTTTTAAGCTCACAAATGTAGCTTTACAACATCAAAGAGCACCGTTAAAATGACGCTGTATTTTTTTGACTAAAACTTGTTTTCAAATCATTTTTATCCCTACCTTTGCAGCCCTAATATTGGAAAGTTATGTTTGCAGTAGTTAAAATAGCCGGTCAGCAGTTTAGAGTTACAGAAGGCCAGAGCCTGTATATCCCTCATATTGATGGTAATGCTGGTGATGAGGTTGAATTTTCTGATGTATTATTTGCTGATACAGATGGAAACATCAGCATTGGTGCTGATGCTAAAGTAAAAGTGAAAGCCGAAATTCTTGCTGAAAGAAAAGGTAAAACAGTGATTGCGTTCAAAATGAAACGTCGCAAAGGTTTTCGTAAGAAGAAAGGACATCGCACTTTATACACACAAATAAAAGTAACAGGCATTGCATAAAATTTGAAAATTGATTGATTCAGTTTTCCCGATTTTAAATTTTCAAATACTCAAATTAGAATAAGATGGCACATAAAAAAGGTGAAGGAAGTGTAAAGAATGGTCGTGATTCACATAGCAAACGCCTTGGTGTTAAAATATATGGCGGTCAACCTGCAGCATCAGGTAACATCATTATACGTCAGCGTGGAACGGTATATCATCCAGGTAAAAATGTAGGTGTTGGTAAAGACTTTACCATCTTCGCATTAACCGATGGAGTGGTTGAATTCAAAAAAGGAAAAGACAATAAGACTTTCGTTTCTGTTGCCCCGGTAGAAGCAGGCGCTTAAAAAAATTTTTTTTATACAGAATTTTTTTTACTTTTAGCCTGTTAAGTTTTTTACTAATCATTAAATTCTACAAAAAATGGCAACAAAAAAGAAAGCCGCTAAAAAAGCTGCTCCAAAAAAGAAAGCTGCTCCTAAAAAGAAAGCTGCTAAAAAAGCTGCTCCTAAGAAGAAAGCTGCTAAGAAAAAATAAGGTTCGAAAGAATCAAAAAAGAAACCTCCTGTTTACAGGAGGTTTTTGTTTTATGACAACATTTTTCTTCTGAATCAACTCTATTTTTTTAGGTGAAACAAGCTATCAGCAAATTCGTGTTTATCAAATATTAACAGATCTTCTACCTTTTCACCGACACCAATAAACTTAACCGGAATTTTAAACTGATGTGCAATAGCCAATACCACCCCACCTTTGGCAGTGCCGTCTAATTTTGTTATCACTAATCCGGTTACCTGTGTAGCTGCTGTAAATTGTTTAGCTTGTTCAATTGCATTCTGCCCGGTTGATCCATCCAATACAAGTAAAACATCATGCGGTGCATCCGGAATTACTTTTTGAATGACCCGTTTGATCTTACTTAATTCTTCCATTAAATGTGTCTTAGTATGCAGCCGACCAGCCGTATCAATAATGAGTACATCAATGTCTTTTGCTACGGCACTACTTACCGCATCAAATGCAACTGAAGCCGGATCACTCCCCATTTCCCGTTTTACAATCGGCACCCCTGCTCTTTCGCTCCAGATGGTTAATTGATCAACTGCGGCTGCACGGAAGGTATCGGCAGCCCCCAACATTACTTTTTTCCCCGCCTGAGTAAAATGGTGAGCCAGCTTACCAATGGTGGTTGTTTTGCCCACACCATTCACACCAACAACCATTAAAATAAAAGGTTTCTTTCCTGCGGGCAATTCAAAATTTGAATACGTTGCATCTGTTGGAGCATCGGTAAGTATATTTTCAATTTCCTGTTGCAGGATTGAATTGAGCTCAGAAGTATTTATGTATTTATCTTTTTCAACTCTTGCTTCAATACGTTGAATGATTTCAACTGTTGTTTCAATTCCTACATCAGCACTTATTAATGCATCTTCGAGATTATCCAACACTTCTGTATCAACAATACTTTTCCCTGCAACTGCTCTTGCAATTTTTCCCAGAAAACCTTCTTTGGTTTTTTCTAAGCCCTGGTCAAGACTTTCTTTTTCTTTCTTCCCGAATAATTTTCCAAACAATCCCATACCCCTAGGCCCTAACGGGAATTTAAAAAGACTTCTCCTGAATGAAGTCGGGTTTTTTAAAAGGCCCCCCTTCAGGGGATGGGGGCAAAACAACAAAGCCGCTCCATATTTTCATTTGGAACAGCTTTGCCTATACTGATCAGGTATAAGTTATTTTTGAGACAGGTAATCTTTCACTTTCTCTTTGTGCACAATTGCTTCTTTGAAAGTGTAAGCACCTGTTTTTGGGCTGCGGACAGCCTTAATTACTTTACTCCAGTTTTTTGCTTCTGCTGCGGCTTTCTGATCTTTTGTCTTAATCGCCGTTTTTGCTGCTTTTGCCATGATAATAATTTGAAAATTTGAAAACTAGCAAATTTGAAAATTGTTTACATTCAAATGTTGAAGGTGTTTTTGCATAAAAGCAACGACACAACTACTAATTTTTCTTACTTAATTTCTTTGTGAACTGTTACTTTCTTGAGAATAGGATTGAATTTTTTCAACTCCATACGCTCAGGTGTGTTCTTTTTATTCTTTGTGGTAATATAACGGCTTGTACCTGCTTTGCCTGATGTCTTATGTTCTGTACATTCCAAAATTACCTGAACACGGTTACCTTTCTTTGCCATTGTAGCTCGATTTAAATATACTTATTAAATATGTTCTCCCTTTGCCCTCATTTCCTTTACCACATTGTACAATCCATTTTTATTGATTGTACGGATTCCTTCAGTTGATATTTTAAGGGTTACCCATTTATCTTCTTCGGCCAGGAAAAAACGTTTAGTTTGCAGATTAGGCAAAAAACGACGCTTGGTTTTAATATTTGAGTGAGATACCTTGTTTCCACCCATGGGTACCTTTCCTGTAAGCTGACATACTCTTGCCATAATACTAATTTTTTGGACGGCAAAGGTAGGAGAATTCAGATAAAAATCTCAAATAAAATCTCCTTTTTATTTCAAGTTTTAGCCAGGCTCTTGAAAGCTTGCAGAAAAACTGAGTTAAATGCATAGGTTTGCGTTCAAAATTAAAATTTTTCATGGCAGATCATCTTGTTACTACCCAATTTAAAGGCGGAATGACCTTCAAAAGCAAGGTCGATAACCATATTATTACCATTGATACTCCCGAAAATGATGGAGGGGAGGATCTTGGTCCCCGCCCTAAAAAGCTTATGCTCTCTTCCCTGGCGGGTTGTACAGGAATTGATGTGGTATCCATGCTCAATAAAATGAGGGTTGAATTCAGCGATTTCAGTATGGATGTTGAAGCAAATCTTACAACTGAAACTCCTAAAACATACAACTGGGTAAAGATCACTTACCGGATCAAGGTAAAAGAAGAAGATCAGGATAAAGTTCGCAGGGCGGTAAAGATGTCCAAAGAACAATATTGTGGGGTAAGCGCCATGTTTGAAAAATTTGCTGAGCTGGAATACGAGATTGTCTTCCTTTAATTAATAATCTGAACAATTAATCTGTTGCTGAATAAGTGGCTTGCTTATTTTTGTCGCCATGGCAAAAGCAGGAACAGATACTCCCTTGATGCAGCAACACCGGGCAATTAAATCAAAGTACCCGGATGCGATCTTATTATTCAGGGTGGGTGATTTTTATGAAACTTTTGGAGAAGATGCCATTCTCACTTCACAAATCCTGGGAATTACATTAACCAAACGCAATAATGGGTCTCCTTCCAGCAATGAACTGGCTGGCTTTCCGCACCACGCATTAGATACTTATTTGCATAAACTAGTAAAAGCTGGTCATCGTGTTGCTATTTGTGATCAGCTCGAAGATCCAAAACTGGCGAAAGGAATTGTGAAACGTGGCGTCACTGAATTACTTTCTCCCGGCACGGCAACGAATGATAAACTCTTAGAGCATAACAGTAACAATTTCCTTGCTGCTGTTCATGAGCAAAATGATCAATATGGACTGGCCTTTGCAGATATCAGCACGGGTGAATTTTTTGTTGCTGAAGGAAATAAAGAATATGCTGATAAATTATTGCAGAGTTTAAAACCGGCAGAAGTTGTTTTTCAACGAAACAAACAAAAACAATTCAAAGAAAACTTTGGAACCAAATTTTATACCTACCATTTAGAAGAATGGATCTTTAGTGAAACCTATACAACGGAGCTACTACTGAAACATTTTCAAACACATTCATTAAAGGGGTTTGGAATTGAAGCATTAACACTCGGCACTATTGCAGCCGGGGCAGTACTGCATTATTTGAGAGATACAGAACATCCCAACCTGAATCATATTACTTCCATTCAACGTTTAGATGAAGCAGATTATTTATGGATGGATCGCTTCACCATCCGCAACCTTGAATTATTAGGGAGTAACAATGATGGGGGTCATTCCTTACTGAAAGTAATGGACAATACTGTTTCACCAATGGGTGCACGCCTGATGCGAAGATGGATGGTTTTGCCTTTAAAAGATAAAGAACGCATTGATGAACGCTTAAATGCAGTGCAGTCACTTATCCTTGAACCGGAGTTGAGAAAACAATTGCATTCTTTGATCAAACACAGCGGTGACGTTGAGCGATTGGTTGCAAAGCTTCCGTTGAAAAAAATCAACCCCAGGGAAGTTTTACAATTGGCAAAAGGATTGGAATATGCAGAAAAAATAAAAACGCAATGCAACACCTCATCCAATCAATTGTTGAAACGGTTAAGTGATACCATCAACCCCTGTCATTACATTGCAGAGAAAATCATCCGTGAAATTGTTGACAATCCCCCGGTGATGATTAATAAAGCCGATGTAATACGAGATGGTGTTAATGCAGAATTAGATGAACTGCGTCGTATTGCTCACCACAGCAAAGAATTTTTATTGGAAATACAGCAGCGTGAAAGTGAAACAACCGGCATCCCCTCATTGAAAATTTCATTCAACAATGTATTTGGTTACTATTTAGAAGTTACGAATACACATAAAAACAAAGTGCCTCCAGAATGGACGAGAAAGCAAACATTGACCAATGCTGAACGTTACATTACACCTGAACTAAAAGAATATGAAGAAAAAATTACAGGGGCTGAAGAAAAAATATTAAAAATAGAAACTGAGCTCTTTGAAAAAATATTAACTGAATCACAAGAATACCTTGGCCCTATTCAAACAAACGGACAGGTAATGGCAATACTTGATTGTATTTGCTGTTTTGCTGAAAATGCATTGCAGTATAAATATATTCGTCCGCAATTACATGAAGGAGATGAACTTGAGTTAAAAGATGCCCGGCATCCTGTAATTGAGCGAAATCTTCCGCAGGGCGAAACCTATATTGCCAATGATCTTTTATTAGACAAAGAAGAACAACAAATCATCATCCTCACCGGGCCGAATATGAGCGGTAAAAGTGCCTTGCTGCGCCAAACAGGGTTGATTGTTTTAATGGCGCATATGGGAAGTTTTGTGCCAGCTTCATCTGCAAGAATACCATTGACAGATAAAATATTTACAAGAGTTGGAGCCAATGATAACTTAAGTGGCGGCGAAAGTACATTTATGGTGGAGATGAATGAAACGGCCAGCATCATTAACAACCTTTCACACCGCAGTTTAATACTGCTCGATGAAATAGGTCGTGGTACTTCTACCTATGATGGCATTTCCATTGCCTGGAGTATTGCTGAGTTTTTGCATCAATCGGGCCATCAACCCAAAACGTTATTTGCAACTCACTATCATGAACTCAATGAACTGGAGGAAAAATTTTCACGCATCAAGAACTATCACATCACTAATAAAGAAGTGGGCAACAAAGTGATCTTCCTGAGAAAACTTGCTCCCGGCGGCAGCACCCACAGCTTTGGTATTCATGTAGCAAAAATGGCGGGCATGCCGGTATCATTAATTGCACGTGCAAATGAAATTTTAAAACAGTTAGAAGATCAACGCAGTAGCGGCGATCTGAATAATCAACTGAAAAATCTGCCAACCCAAAAAATGCAGTTGAACATTTTTGATGTGCATTCTCAAACCTTTGAAGACATCAGAAAAACACTTGAGGGTCTTGACATCAACCGCCTCACACCTGTTGAAGCACTTCTTAGACTACAGGAAATAAAACAAAAGCTCAATTAATTCTACAAAAAAAGAGTGGTAGTACTACAAACCTCCATAAAAGAGAGTAATACTTTAGCGTACCCATGTACCTGCGATTTAAACAAAAAAACTTTAAGACCTGGATTCAGGAGGCTGCTCAATTAATTAGTGTTAACGCTAAGAATTGTTATTTGGTTTTACCTGAATTAACAGCAGGTGGTTTTTGTTTTGCCGATAGTGTTGACCGATCCTTTTCTTATATTCTGATGAATGCAACCCTGAAGGAGAATTGTATCCTGCACAGAATAAGCAATAACCAAATGGGTCTGGTCATTTTCTTTAATCAGGTTAAGGTGAGTGATCATTTTGCCATACGCAGCAAAAAAGAAGAAATTAAAGATTATGAAATAAAGGAGAGGAACAACATTTTTATATCATCCAGTAATACAGAACTGGAGTTGTTATATACTGCAGGTACCACTATAAAACGATTGGGTATTTATCTCACACCACAATGGATAGCTGAACATTTTGATGTAAACACAAAACTGCAGTTAGAAATGCTGATAGGCCAGGCATTGGATCAGGTGAATAAAATAAAAATCAATGATGTAATTCAGGAAAAACTGAAACTCATTTTTGAAACCAACCTGATGAATGAATCTGAAAAGCTGATCTTAAAAAGCAGGGTTATCCTTTTATTAGAATATTTTTTCAGCAATTTTTTCAACGACACTCTTGAGGTCAGAAATAAAAAACTAATCCCGGATGAAGACATCAACCGGTTGAAAAATATTGAAAAAATACTTGCTGCCGGTGATACGGATAAATTTCCATCCATTACCATCCTGGCAAGACTGGCTCAAATGAGTAGTACTAAATTGAAACAGCGGTTTAAACAGGTGTATGGATACAGGCTGTATGAATATTATAATAAACAGCGTTTACATAAAGCAAAAGAAATGATAGAAAAGGGTATGGCACCCAAAGAAGCAGCTTATGCCATTGGCTTCAACGATGTTTCTAATTTTACAAAAGCGTTTAAGAAAGAATATGGCTACACCCCGGGAGCTTTGTGTGAAAAATCAATGATCAAATAAAAAAAAGTCTGCATAAAATGCAGCCTTTCTAAACGGGAGACTGAAGGGTTTCGAATTCCGACGCATTGATCGGTACCGAGACCAGAGCGTCCCGGCCCTCGACCATCAAAACCACAACCTGATTAATTAACTGTATTTAGAAATGAACAGCAGAAGTTTTTCCCTGTTTAAATTTTTCAACTTCTTTTCTAAAACCATTGCCTCTGATCTTGTTGCTTTTTCTACTACACACTTTATACTCCATGGAATGTCGGGTTAAGTTGCTTTTTCATACCCGTTATTATAACTCTATAAACGATATGTTTTAACTCACCCTAAAAAAGATTCTGCACATATACAATCTTCCATGAATTTGCCGACCTGACCAAATTTGACAAACCAAACTAAATACACTTTTGTGTTACATCATTTAGGAAACCAAGTGGTGAAGCTGAGAGAGAAGTAAAATCTCCTTTTGTAACAAGTAGCTGCAAAACTACGGAGCATTATCAGGGCATTACGAATACTTTTTTTAATTTGATACCTACGATGCGATAGACATCCGTGACTTTTGTGAACCCTCAAAAAATTAGCACTAACTTCGGAAAAACCAATTTGACAATTTAAATACTAACGTTGTGCATTAATGGAAATACAAGAAAAATATGATGTAGTCATTGCAGGCGGTGGCTTGGCAGGCTTAACACTTGCTTTACAACTGAAACAAACTAAATCAGATATTTCAATCCTGCTATTGGAAAAGCGAAATGATAATGCTCCTGTCGCTACACACAAAGTAGGCGAATCCTTAAGTGAAATGGGTGCTTCCTATCTAAGAGAGGTACTTCATCTCAAAGAATATTTAACCGAACATCAGTTACCTAAGTTCGGATTTCGTTTTTTCTTTAGCCCTGAGCACAACGGAAATATAACCCGGCGTGTAGAAGTAGGATCAAAAATTTCTAACCCCTATCCATCTCACCAGATTGACAGGGGCCTGCTGGAAAATGAACTGGTGCGCAGATTAATTGAATCCGGAGTTGAAATTGTTTTAGGAGCAAGAGTAACGGATATAGAATTATTAAACTCCGGGCATAAAATCCATTTCGAAAAAGAAAATGATGAATACCACACCGAAGCAAAATGGATAGTTGATTCAACGGGAAGAAA
>JAYUTS010000239.1:0-2723 GCA_043754995.1 Chitinophagaceae bacterium | reverse complement strand
GCAGCATCAGCACAGCAAACAACAAATACTGCTGAGCAATCCATCTGGATCAACCCTGTTGCATTAACCTTGCTTGCACTCATTCTTGTATTGCTGCTGGTCATTGCCATTTTAGCCAATGTGTTATTGGGTACTGCAAAACTGCATGCAGATAAACAACAAAACAGTACTGCAACTGCAACAAAAACAATGACCGTTATACTTGCCCTGTTCCTTCCTGCTATCAGTGAGGCACAGCAAGCAACAACAAGCCCTTCAACATCTATTGCCGGCTTATCTGCTGCAACCTTTTATTTATTCATTGCAGTTCTTGCAATAGAATTACTGGTGATACTGGTGATGAGCTATTTTGTAAAAAGTTTTTTAGCTAAAGAAAAAGTACATGTGCCGGTTGAAATAACAGCAGAACGGAAACCTTCCTTCAGCAAAACATGGTGGGAAAAAATTAACAGTTTTAAACCTGCCGATCAGGAAGCTTCAATTGACATGGGCCATAGTTACGATGGCATCCGTGAATTGGACAATCGTTTACCACCCTGGTGGATCTATGGATTCTATTTAACCATTTTTGTGAGCGTTGTTTATTTATGGCGTTATCATATTGCAGAAACGGCACCTTTAAGTAAACAGGAATTTGAAATTTCCATGAAACATGCAGAAGAAGAAAAAGCTGCTTATTTAGCTAAGTCGGTAAACAAGGTTGATGAGAATACCGTGCAACTGATAAAAGACCCCTCTGCTTTGAGTGTGGGCAAAAAAGCATTCGAACAAATGTGTTCGCCCTGTCATGGCAAAGAAGGACAGGGAAGTGTTGGCCCCAATTTAACAGATGCTTACTGGGTGAACGGAGGGAGTATGAAAGATATTTTTAAAACGATTAAATATGGTCGTCCTGAAAAAGGAATGAAGAGCTGGAATGATGATTATTCACCCATCCAGATGGCACAATTAGCCAGTTATATCAAAACATTACAGGGAACCAACCCGCCCAATCAAAAAGAAAAACAGGGTGAATTATATAAAGAAGATGAACCAACTCCTGCTAAAGATTCTGTTACAACAAAAGAAATAAAAAACGGCAGCTCTTAGAATAAGCGATAATGAATGAAACTGAAATAAATACGCAGAACAATGAATCGTTTCGTGACAGGATTGCCACGGTTGATGCACAAGGAAAACGCAACTGGATCTTTGCGCAAAAGCCGAAAGGTAAATTTTATATCAGCCGCACAATTGTAAGTTTCTTTTTCTTTTTATTGTTTGTTGCATTGCCGTTCATGCATATAAAAGGACGGCCGCTCTTTCTTTTCAATATACCAAAAGCAAAGTTCATTCTCTTTGGGCAGGTGTTTTGGCCACAGGATTTTTTCATTTTTGGAATTATTATGATCACTTTCATTGTGTTCATTATTTTGTTTACTGCAGCATTCGGCCGATTGTTTTGCGGTTGGGTTTGCCCGCAAACCATTTTCATGGAAATGCTTTTCCGTAAAATTGAGTATGTCATTGAAGGAGATGCAGCGCAGCAAAAATTATTGGCTGCAGCACCCTGGACAACTGAGAAGATCGTTCGAAAAACAACCAAGCATGTTGTATTTTATTTGTTTGCATTTATCATTGCCAATTTTTTTCTGTCGTATATCATTGGTGTAAAAGAATTGTGGGCAATGATACAGGCACCAACTGCAAATGTTGGGAGTATTGCATCACTGATGGTTTTCAGTGCAGTATTTTATGCTGTATATGCATTCTTTAGAGAGCAGGCCTGCACAGTCGTTTGTCCTTACGGACGCTTACAGGGAGTGTTGCTTGATAAAAACTCTATGCTTGTTGCATATGATTACAAGCGGGGTGAAGAAAGAAAGAAATTCAACAAAAAAGAAGAAAGAACAGCCGGTGATTGTATTGATTGCCATCAATGCGTAAAAGTTTGTCCTACAGGAATTGACATCCGCAATGGCACACAAATGGAATGTGTTGGTTGCACAGCCTGTATTGATGCATGCGATGAAATGATGGAGCATGTGGGCTTTAAAAAAGGGCTTATCCGCTATGCCAGTGAAAACGGAATTGCCAATCATGAAAAGCTTCATTATACCAGAAGAATGAAAATGTACACTGCATTACTTATAGTGCTTACCGGCTTACTAACACTTTTGCTGGTAACGCAAAAAGATGTAAAGGCAACAGTGATGCGCACACCGGGCTTATTGTACCAGGAAAAGGGAGCCGACAGTGTATCGAACCTGTACAATATTAAAGTGGTGAACAAAACCATCAACAAGATTCCGTTAACAGTAAAGATGGAAAAAGGGAATGGTAAAGTTGTAATGGTGGGCGATGTAATACATGTTCAAAGTGAAGGACAGGGTGCAGGATCTTTCTTTGTTATACTTCCTAAAAAAGAAATTCATAACCGCAAAACCGATTTGATCCTTGGTCTTTACCAGGGCAACAAAAAAATTGAAGTGCTGAAAACAAGTTTTTTAGGGCCGGTAACTGATAACAATTAAATTTTTAAATATGACATTCAATTGGGGACACAAACTTACACTTGCCTTTATTGCTTTTGCTGCTTTGATGATGTTTATGGTATATAAAACAACGCAGGCCAACTTTGAACTGGTGAGCAAAGAGTATTATAAAGATGAACTCGCTTATCAACAGGTAATTGATGGAACAAACCTTGCAAACAAGCTGAGTTCATTCATACAAATTCAACA
>JAYUTS010000238.1:0-6088 GCA_043754995.1 Chitinophagaceae bacterium | reverse complement strand
AGCGGCTTATGATAGAAAGAAAAAAGCCCGGAAGACACCGAGCTTTTATGATGGATGGGTTAGTAAGTACCGGGAAATTTCTTTCCCGTCACAATATTAAAAATAAATTCTTCTAATATAAAAGTATTTCAAAAATAATTTTATTCACATTTTGTGATTGTTTGTGGAAAAGGCCAACGTATTTTGAAGTTTATTTCAACTGTTTTTAAAAAACAGTTCAATACACCGGCAGCATAAAAGGAATGCGGTTTCATATCTATACCAAAATTGTTTTCCTGTAATGCAAGCCTGTCAACAGGTTCAGCGGTTTGTTTTTTTATTGAACCGGAACTGCAGTTTTGAATTGAGTAATACAATTCAGGACAGTTGATCTGTATTTATTTTGAATACAGTCTTTTTCATATGTTTATAACAGGCAACATATTTTTTTTAGAAAAGCAGGTTACAAGCTGGGTTTAGTGCTCAAAAGAAGAAAAATGCTTCAAAATGAAGCAGCAGGTTTTTAAAACAAAGTGCAGTTATAGCGAATCAATGAACTGAGGTTGCTGACCAAACCGGTACAACATCATTTATGTTGAGTAAGATTTAAGCGTAGTATTACCTTTGAAAAAAATCAGCATATGCAATTCCCTTCACCGGTATCAGTACAATGGGTAGCAGAATTAATTGGTGCTTCTGTTACAGGAAATAAAAACGGAATGGCAACCGGCATTAACGAAATTCATAAAGTTGAAACCGGTGACCTGGTGTTTGTTGATCATCCAAAATATTATGATAAGTGTATTCACTCTGCAGCAAGTTTTATCATCATCAATAAAGAAGCAACAATACCGGAAGGAAAAGCATTGTTGATATGTGATGATCCGTTTGAAGCCTATTTGAAAATCGTCAAACATTTTCGTCCGTTTACTCCATCAACAAAAGCAATCAGCGATACCGCCATCATCGGCGAAGGTTCAGTCATTATGCCGGGTGTATTTGTTGGCAATCATGTAACGATCGGAACAAATTGTATCATTCATCCAAACGTTTCTATTTATGATCATTGTGTAATTGGAAACAATGTGATCATTCAATCAGGAACCGTCATTGGAAGCGATGCATTTTATTATAATGGAAAAAAGAACCGTGAGCTGTGGTATAAAAAAATGGAAAGTTGCGGACGGGTGGTCATTGAAGATGATGTGGAGATTGGTGCCAACTGTACCATTGATAAAGGAGTGAGCCATGACACCCGTATTGGGCGGGGAACCCGGTTCGATAACCTGATCCATATAGGTCATGATACGGTGATTGGCAAGAACTGTTTATTTGCTGCGGCGGTAGTGGTAGCAGGTTGTGTAACTGTTGAAGATGGGGTAACACTCTGGGGTCAGGTGGTGGTGAATAAAACCCTCACCATTGGAGCAAATGCTGTGCTGCTGGGCCGCACAGGGGTGGCAGGCGACCTGGAAGGCAATAAAACTTATTGGGGTGCGCCTGCACAGGATGCAAGAGTTGTACAAAAAGAATTGATCTGGATCAAACGTATTGCTGAGTTATGGGATAAGGTAAAAAAACTGGAAGCAAAATAAATAGCAGCATTTATTCCTCCGGCCAATAATCATAGGGCAACTGGTCGGCTAAATTTTTCCAGGCCCAGTAACCGCTGTTGATCACTTCTGTTTGAACATAAAAGAAACCATTCTCGGTAATCACAAATCCATTTAGGAATTCAAGTGTTGATAGTTGTTCTTTTGCCGAAGCAGGATATTTATTGGCGAGCAGGTATTCTTTTTCCATCGGCGCCAGTGTATATACCAGGCGATACTTACCAAAGAGGTTGATCTCTTTGTCAACACTGTCAACCAAAACATAAAAAGAAGAATCGTATGGATTCTCCAGTGAACTGATCTTCATTTTTCCTGTGGCACTATCGGTATAAATCTGTTCCAGTGCAAACCCATTTTCTTTTAACGAACTGTCGTAAAAGCAACGCATGAAATGAAGCCGTGAACCGAAATAAGCTTTCTCCCTGTTCTGTGTCCAGATTTGCTTTTGTTCTACTGTTGAATCCAGCTCAGTATAAAAAGCAACACCCACATAAGCGCTGAACTTTGTTGCATAATCATAAATAAATGAATCGAGCTGGTATTGAATTTTATAACCCAATGCATAGTTCATGACAACAAGCGGATGCTCTGCTTTTACTTTTAAACGATTTTTCTTTTTGGAGAAATAGAATTTTAATGCATCGGGATTTTCAACTGTACATTGTTTGGCAAAGGGTGTGCTGCCGATAAAGTATTCAGAAAAATGTTTGCCGTATTTGTTCCAGCCATCTTTTACTTCTGTGCTTGCCTGGATCACTACTTCTTCCAGTTTCTTTTCTTTTTTCTTTAAGAGAATTGTTAGTTCGCTACTGTTATCCTGAGATGAAGAGATACGGATACTTTCCATTTCATAACCGGTGTAAGAGATCACCAGGTTATGACCGCCTGCCGGTAATTCCATTCTAAACCCGCCTTCTTTATTGGTGATGGTTCCTTTGGTGGTATTTTGGCAAAGAACAGATGCACCTTCCATGGGAAGCCTGGTGCTATCGTCAATGACTTTGCCTTTGATATAAAAATAAGATTGTGCTGAAGCGGAAAAGGAGATGAATAAAAGGATAATGGAACAGATTGTTTTCATTTGATATTTTTCAGAAAGCTAAAATAAACAATTTTTGGGCCATACCTAATAAACGAAAATTGTCAACGATTAATTAACAAAACCCCAATAAAGAAGAAGGCAACGACCACCAGTTCTGCACTGAAGTGATATCGCTTATTAGTTGAAAAGAGTTGTAAAAAAATAAAATGTAATAAAATACCTAAAACTGCACAAATCAACATTGGAACGGCAAGTAACATCCCAAATCCCATTGGCCCACTACCTTTATCGGTCAAAAGATAAAGACTGTAAATAAATAGAAATGATGAAAGAATATTTAAAGGAGATTGATAAAATTTCATCTTACTTCTTTAATCCATACTGATTGATGAGCCAGTTGCAGGTGCGTTCAATGGTTTCATCAACAGGCGTAAATCCAAAACCGGGCAATGCATTTTTTATTTTACTGCTGTCGAAAAAAGTAGTGGCTTGTGCAGTGCCTGCTGTTTCTTTTGTAAGCAAGGGTTCTTTGTTGCTGAACATCGCTTTCACTGCTTCCATGCGCCATACCAATTCGCCCATCCATGGTTTGGCAAAACGTTGCGGTGGTTTTTTGCCAAACCGGGTGGTAATTTTTGTAAAGAGTTGCTGAAAGGTGAGGTGTTCATTGCTTAATAAAAAACGTTCTGCACTGATATCACTTTGCATTAAACGGATCATTGCAGTTGCTACATCTTTTGCATCAACAAACCCAGTACCGCCGGTTGTGTACCAGGGAAACTCTTCCCACATTTTTTTAAAAATTGCAACGGACCCATTCTCCCAATTCGATTCGCCAAGAATAACTGATGGATTCACAATCACTGCATTCAATCCTTCTCCAACGGCACGCCATACTTCCAGCTCGGATAAATATTTTGTTTTACCGTAGTGTGAGTTGTTGGTCTCTTCGCTCCATTCTGTTGTTTCAGTAATATGTTCTCCTTTGCGGATGCGGCCAATGGCTGCTACCGAACTTACGTGTACAAACTTTTCAATGTTCTGCTCCAGCGCTGCATTCACCATATTGGCTGTGCCTTCAATGTTGATCTTGTACATCTGCATCCGTCTCTTCGAATGATAGGAAACAATAGCTGCTGAGTGATATACTTGTTTGCAACCGTTCATTGCATCAGTCAATAAAGAAGTATCCAATACATTGCCTTTGATCCATTCAATCCGGTTTTTTTCTTCATCGGATAATGTAACGGGCATGGAGTGGCGATACAAAGCCCTGATGGGTGTATTGTTTTGTTGCAAAAGCTGTTTGAGTAAGGCCGAACCAACCAATCCTGCGCCGCCGGTAACAAAAATGCCCCCATCCCCTAAAGGGGGGTTATGATAATCATGATCCATTTTCAGATGTGTTACTAAAGTTCAATATTAGTATAAATGTTGAAGAGTGAAACAACATTCCCCCTTTAGGGGGTTAGGGGGTTTCATATTTATAATAACCAATTCCGGTTTTGCGGCCTAATTGATTGCTGTCCACTTTTTCTTTTTGAATGGGAGATGGTTTTAAACGTTCAGGTTGACCGAGTTGTTCATACACACTGCAACTCACAGCATAGTTGATATCGTTGCCAATAAGATCCATCAATTTAAAAGGCCCCATTTTAAAACCACTTGCTTCCATGATGGCATCAATGGTTGCAAAATCAGCTACACCGTCTTCAACCAACTTCAGTGCTTCAATATAATATGGACGGGCCACACGGTTAACAATAAAGCCCGGCGCATCTTTACACACAACAGGAACTTTATTCATTTGTTTGGCTAATGAAACCAATGTTTGC
Organism: Chitinophagaceae bacterium; assembly: GCA_043754995.1. Taxonomy (GTDB): domain Bacteria; phylum Bacteroidota; class Bacteroidia; order Chitinophagales; family Chitinophagaceae; genus Lacibacter. Next base: position 1,619 of record JAYUTS010000238.1, on the reverse strand, counting down.
ATGGCATCTTCATTGGTTACTTCTCCTTTTACTATTTCCACTAATTTCATAATCGTTGCAGGATTAAAAAAATGCATACCGCCCACCCTTTGCGGTTCTACTATTTTTTGCTGCAGTTGTGTAATGGAAAGTGAAGAGGTATTGCTGGCAAAAACGACTTCTCTATGGTTGATCTCGGCGAGTTGATTAAAGAGTGCAATCTTCGCTTCCGGTTTTTCAATGATGGCTTCAATGATCACATCAGCAATACATTGATTGAGCTCACTGGTAAAGGAAAGATGACTCATGATCTCCCTTTGTTGATTTGCTGTGATCTTTTGTTTTATGACCAACGATTGTAAATTCTGCTGAATAGATGCTTCTGCTTTTTGTAGTACGGCTGCATTCAAATCAAAGAGAATGGTATAGATACCGCTCTGCGCTGCCGCCTGTGCAATACCACTGCCCATTGTTCCTGCACCGCAAACGCAAATTGTGTGAACCATGATCTGAACTGGGATTTATTGGATGATTAGGATTAATGGGATAATTATTTAAACTAAAATTTAAAAGCATGCTCTATTACGAAAGGGTCTTTTCTCATTCATCCCACAAATCTCATACATCACAGTTCAGATAATTGATGAATTGTATTACAGAACGTACAAGTGAGTGACCCTCCTTCGCAAATGCTTCGAACGGGCAGGCACAACATAAGTTCAATAGTAGTAAAAGTGCCTGTCACCCAAAACTTACAACTCAGAACTCACAACTTCACCCGTCAGACGAGGGCGTCAGACCGCTCCTGTAAACTGTTTTAAAAACCGCACATCGTTTTCACTGAACAGGCGAATATCTTTGATGCCGTATTTCAATAAAGCAGGACGTTCAATACCCATACCAAATGCAAAGCCTGAATATTTATTACTGTCGATGCCGCAGTTCTCCAACACTTTGGGATGCACCATGCCACAACCTAAAATTTCGAGCCAGCCTGTTTTTTTACAAACGCTGCAACCTTCGCCATTGCAGAGCAAACAACTGATGTCCATTTCAGCACTTGGTTCAGTAAATGGAAAGTAAGAAGGACGGAAACGAACTTTCACATCCCTGTCTGCCGACGAGGCAGGTTTGCCAAACATCTCCTGCACAAAAAAGTAAAGTGTTTGTTTCAGATCAGCAAAGCTTACCTGTTCATCTATATATAATCCTTCGATCTGGTGAAAGAAGCAATGACTTCTTGCACTGATGGTTTCATTCCTATAAACACGACCGGGTGTAACAATACGGATGGGCAACTTTCCTTTTTTCATTTCATGGATCTGCACATTACTTGTATGTGTACGTAAGAGCCATGCAGGATCAGTGCTGATATAAAATGTATCCTGCATATCACGGGCAGGATGATTCTCCGGTAAATTGAGTGCAGTGAAATTGTGAAAGTCATCATCAATCTCCGGGCCTTCAGCAACCGAAAAACCCAACCGCTGAAAAATATTCACCATGCGGTTACGCATGAGGCTGATGGGATGACGGCTGCCGATGGGCAATGCATCGCCGGGTAATGTAAGATCAAGAGCAGTAGTTGGAGATGGTTGTCCGTTATCCGTTAAAGCTTTCCACTCTTCATATTTGGTTTC
>JAYUTS010000237.1:0-6100 GCA_043754995.1 Chitinophagaceae bacterium | reverse complement strand
AGTGCTGCTGTTTTCCAATCACCTTCTGCACCAAAGCCAAATCCATCTGCCATTAACCGTTGTGTGGCAATGCCCGGCAGTTGCAGCAGGCCATGCAGATCTTCAAACGTATCAGTATAGCCTTTAAAATTCCCCTGTTCTAAAAAATGGCGTAAGCCAATTTCTATTTTTGCAGCATCTTTCAGCGATTGATATTGTGTTCCCTTTTTCTTTAACGATGCCTGAAGTTTGTATTCTTTTGTATATACATTGCACAAAGCATCCACGTCTTTTTCTTTTACTATATCAATGGCAGCAGCTAAATCTCCAATTCCGTGTGTATTTACACTAAAGCCAAATTTTATTTGTGCTTCCACCTTATCCCCATCTGTCACAGCTACCTGCCGCATATTATCTCCAAAGCGAACAAACTTTGCCTGCTGCATATCATGCCATCCGGCAGCAGCACGGCACCATACATTAATCTGCTCATGCACTTCATTACTCTGCCAGTGACCCACCACCACTTTACGTTCCAAACGCATACGGCTCATGATATAGCCAAACTCACGGTCACCATGAGCCGATTGATTAAGGTTCATAAAATCCATATCAATACTGCTCCACGGAATATCACGGTTAAATTGCGTATGCAGATGAAGCAATGGTTTTTGCACAATCTTCAGCCCGTTAATCCACATTTTTGCAGGGGAGAAGGTGTGCATCCATGCAATAATGCCAATACAGTTTTTTTGAGCGTTGACAAGTGAGCAGATGCTATAAATTTCCTCAGGTGTTGTAACAGTTGGTTTGAAAACAACGGTTACAGGTATTGATTTTGATTTGCTCAACGCCTCTGCAATTTTTTGCGAATGTTCGGCTACCTGCCGCAATGTTTCATTTCCATATAAATGCTGACTGCCGGTTACAAACCACACTTCAAAGGTTTTTAAATTGGGTAAACTCATAATAGTATAACGGTTTTAGATCTCTATAAGTACGGTGAAATAAATTTTGCCTGCTTTATTGCCCGTAGTAAGAATCAGGACCGTGCTTTCTTTCAAAATGTTTTTTTATCAATGAATCCTGAAGGCGTTGAGCGTTAGGATTAATCTGTTGTGTAAGCAATGCCATCTTTGCAATGTATTCCAGTACTGCACTGTTATGCACTGCTTTTGCGGCATCTTTTCCCCAGGTAAAAGGTGCGTGGTTGCCAACCAATACCATTTCCATTTCTTCGTAATTCAAAAAATTCTTTTTAAAACATTCCAGTATCTGAAAACCTGTTTGATATTCATATTGGCCTTTAATCATTTCATCATCCATTGGCGGGGTGCAGTGTATGTCAACTGTAGCGTAATCAGCATGTGTAGTGCCAAAAATGGGAATATCTCTTTGAGCTTGCGCCCATGCGGTGGCGTAAGTAGAATGCGTATGCACAATACCGCCAATTTTTTCCCAATGCTTATAAAGCACAGCATGCGTATTTGTATCTGACGAAGGACGAAGATTTCCCTCAATTATCTTTCCCTCAAAATCAACTATCACCATTTTATCAGGTGACAACTCTTCGTAAGGCACACCGCTTGGTTTGATGGCGAATACACCAAGGCTTCTGTCCGCTGCACTTACATTACCAAACGTAAACAATACCAATCCTAATTTTGGTAACTGCATGTTAGCTTCGTATGCTTCTTCTTTTATGTGTTGATATTTGCTCATGATTTTTATGCTGTTATTAAAGATGATGATACCGGTTCCACTACCTGTGCTTCAATAAACCCACCAATCACTTTATATTGTTCAAAACGTTTTTGATAGATAGCAACCATTTGTTGATTGGGTTTGTATTCCATATCAAATCCTTGTCCCATTGTACTCATGGCTTCTTCTACTTTTGTATAAACTCCAGCCGCCGTTGCTGCAAACATAGCTGCACCCAATGCACAGGTTTGTTCAGAACGATGGATACGGATCGGCATGTTCATTACATCCGCCATCATTTGCATTATGAAGGGTGACTTTCTTGCCACACCACCTAAACCTATCAGGCCTTTTACCCGAACGCCCTGTTCATTAAAACGGTCAACAATTGCTTTTGCTCCAAAGCAGGTTGATTCAACAATCGCCCTGAATATTGACACGGCATCACTGCCCAGCGCCAGACCCGAAATAGAAGCTGTCAACAGTTGATTTGCATCCGGCGTTCTTCTCCCATTGAACCAATCCACTGCATATTCACTCTCTTCCGTCACCGGCAATGCTGCTGCTAATTTGCTTAATTGAGGAATAATTGCATCTTCAGTTTCTTTGATCAATTTGTCAATCGTATCAGCATCAACAACTATTGATTGCGATAAAATATTTTGTAAAGGCCATGTCAATATATTTTTGAACCAGGCGTAGGCATCTCCAAACGCCGACTGTCCTGCTTCCATACCCAGCATACCAGGTATTACAGAGCCGGGTACCTGCCCACAAATTCCTTTTATCAATTTATCACCCACTTCATCAATAGGTGCCACTAACATATCGCAGGTGGATGTGCCCATTACTTTACTTAAAAAATAGGGTTCTATTTGACCGCCTACTGCTCCCATGTGGCAATCAAAGGCTCCTACACCAATGATAACATCACCTGGTAAGCCAAGCTTTGTTGCCCATTCTTTGCTGATGATACCTGCTGCTTTATCAGAAGCGTAAGTATCTTCAAACAATTTTGCTGTAAATCCATCAAGCAGTGGATCTAAGCTTGCAAAAAAATCATTCGGTGGTAAACCATTCCATTCTTTTGCCCATAATATTTTATGCCCTGCAGAACAAACCCCTCTTTTCATTTCATGCACATTATTTCCGCCACTTAATAAAAATGGAATCCAGTCGCAATGCTCCACAAAAGAATAAATATTATTTCTAACTGCATCATCTTCTCTCAGCACATGCAGCAGTTTTGCCCAAAACCATTCTGATGAATAAATACCACCAACAAATTGTAAATAGTTCGTATCAAATTTTTCTGCATGGGCATTAATGGCTGCAGCTTCGCTAATTCCAGTATGGTCTTTCCACAACACAAACATGGCGTTGGGGTTATTTTCAAATCCTGGTAACAAAGCTAATGGCGTTCCAGTTTTATCAACGGCTACCGGTGTAGAGCCTGTTGTATCAACAGAGATCGCTTTAATATTTGCTGCAATATCAGCACCTACTTTAGTAACACATTCTTTAATGGTAAATTCCAATCCTTCCACATAATCAAGCGGATGCTGACGAAACTGGTTTTCAACAGCATTACAATACAATTGTTTTTTCCAGCGTGGATAATAAAATACTGAAGCAGCTAACTCTTTACCATTGTTTGTATTAGCGATGATCGTTCTAACCGAATCAGAACCATAGTCAACCCCAATTACATAAGATTTATTCGTTGCCATAAAAACTATACTAAATTTTCAATCAATTCTCTTCTCTTAATTGCTGCATGCACTTTGTTAACGATACTTTGTGCATTCAATCCATACTTCTCCATTAGTTGTGCAGGAGTTCCGCTTTCTCCAAAGGAATTATCCACGCCAACCATTTCAACAGGCGTTGTAAGTTTCCTGCTGAGCAACTGGCATACTGCATCTCCCAATCCACCATTCATTTGATGTTCTTCTGCTGTAACAGCACAGCCTGTTTTAGTTACTGAGCTCAATATGGCTGCTTCATCCAGCGGTTTAATAGTATGTATGTTGATGATCTCTGCATCAATTCCTTCCTTTGCTAATATTTCACCCGCCTGTATTGCTTCCCATACCAAATGGCCGGTGGCGAAAATACTTACATCTTTTCCTTCATTCACCATCCATGCTTTTCCTATTTCAAATTTCTGATCAGCATCTGTAAACACCGGAACTACGGGTCTTCCAAAACGCAGGTACACCGGGCCATCAAACTCAGCAATTGCAATAGTAGCTGCTTTTGTTTGATTATAATCACAAGGATTGATCACTGTCATTCCGGGCATAGCCCTCATCATCGCAAGGTCTTCGAGTATCTGGTGAGTTGCTCCATCTTCACCAAGTGTAAGTCCTGCATGCGATACACAAATTTTTACATTGCTGTTAGAGTAAGCAACACTTTGTCTTATCTGGTCGTATACCCTGCCTGAACCAAAATTGGCAAAGGTAGTGGCATAAGGAACATATCCTGAAATAGCCAACCCTGCTGCTACTCCAATCATATTGGCCTCTGCAATTCCGCACTGGATGAACCTCTCAGGATTGTCTTTTATAAAGGCATCTAATTTTAAAGAAGCAACTAAATCTGCACATAGTGCCACTACAGCAGGATTTGTTTTTCCTAATTCTGCCATGCCTGCTCCAAATCCGGAACGGGTATCTTTTTTTTCTGTGAATCTGTATTCTTTCATTTTGTAAATTATTTAATAACTATTGCAACTCCGGCCTCATCCCTCTTATCTCTTCTCCGGTGTTAAAAAGACAGTACTTTATACAACAATCAATCTATTTATTTTCCACATTTACTTTTGCTCTTCATTAAACTATAATTCTAAGCCTATACTCTTTAAGCAAACATTTCAAATTTTTAAGCACTTGCCTTGTTCTTCCCCTTCCGGGGAGGTTTGGGGGGCTTTTAGTAATCCCCAACCGTTTCTTCCAACTGCACCAACGCAGCTTTCAACTGTGCATCATTGGGTGCTGTGCCGTGCCATTTGTGTGTACCCATCATGTAATCCACACCATACCCCATTTCAGATTTCATTAAGATCATAATTGGTTTACCCTGTCCTTTTAACTGCTTTGCTGTTGTCAATGCATCCAGTGTCAATTGCATATCGTTACCATCTTCCAGGTCAATGGTTGTCCAGCCAAATGCTTCATATTTAGCTTTCAAATCTTTATTACTCATCACTTTTTCTGTAGGGCCATCAATCTGTTGTTTATTCCAGTCAATAATGGCAACCAGATTATCAAGTTGATAGTGTGATGCAAATTGTGCTCCTTCCCACACTTGCCCTTCCTGCTGTTCGCCATCTCCCATCAGCACATATACGTTGCAGTTATCACCCCTTAGTTTCTTTGCTTTGGCTGCACCGGATGCAACCGACAAACCCTGCCCTAAAGAACCGGAAGCGATTCGTATGCCTGGTAAATGTCCATGTGTTGCAGGATGGCCCTGCAGGCGTGAATTTATTTTTCTGAAGGTAGCTAATTCTGCAGGTGCAAAATATCCACGATGTGCCAGCACAGAATAGAACAATGGAGAGATATGGCCATTGGATAAAAAGAACAGGTCTTCATTTTGACCTGCCCTTGAAAATTTTAAATAGCCATCTGCGCTTTTGTCTTCATTGATTGTCATTTCATGAAAATAAAGTGCCACCACTAAATCTGCACATCCCAGGGATCCCCCGGGATGGCCCGATTGACAGGCATGTACCATTCTTACTATATCACGACGTACCTGACAAGCTGTATTTTTTAATTGTATCATTTCCATATCTTATTGCATTTTCTTTGAGTCATCTAAAAATTTTGCAAGGCCAATATCAGTCAATGGATGTTTTAATAATCCAAGAATTGAATCCAAAGGACAGGTACAAACATCCGCACCAGCTTCAGCACATTTAATAATGTGATTCGGATAGCGGATAGAAGCTGCCAATATCTCTGTTTTGTATCCCTGTACAGAAAAAATATTGCTGAGTTGTTGTATCAGTTCCATTCCATCCCAGCCACTATCATCAATCCTGCCAATGAAGGGTGATACATAGCTGGCTCCGGCTTTAGCTGCAAGGATTGCCTGGCCGGCAGAAAATATCAAGGTGCAATTGGTTCGGATACCATTATCTGTAAACCATTTGATGGCTTTGATACCGTCTTTTATCATCGGTACTTTTACCACAATGTTTGGATGGATAGCAGCCAGTTCTTTACCCTCTGCAATAATGCCTTCTGTGGTTGTACCCAATACCTCTGCACTAATGTCGCCATCCACTATTTCGCAAATAGCTGCGTAGTGTTTGAAGATGGCATCTTTTCCGGAAATACCTTCTTTTGCCATGAGTGATGGATTGGTGGTAACACCATCCAGAATTCCTAATTCATTTGCCTCT
>JAYUTS010000236.1:0-6140 GCA_043754995.1 Chitinophagaceae bacterium | reverse complement strand
GCAGATGGTTCAATTTTTATTTTTTCAAGTGGTTCATCATTCTTATCCATAAATACAGACCTGATAACACGTAAATAATAATATAAAGAGATGATCATGTTGAGTGCTGCAATGATAATGAAGAGGTAACTTCCTTTTGATGCACCGGCTGTTAATAAAAATAATTTACCGAAGAACCCGGCTGTTGGCGGAATACCGGCAAGTGAAAATAAGGCCAGCGCCAGCACCCAGCTTAAGAATGGATTGGTTTGATACAAGCCTTTGTAATCATCAATATTTTCTCTGCCGGCTTTAGCAGCAATAGCCGCAGCCACACCAAAGGCTGCCAGGTTTGAAAACACATAGATTAGAATAAAATAAACCACCGAGGTAGTGCCTTGTATTGAATTGCTGCTGAGACCTACCAATATAAAACCAACCTGTGCAATGGATGAAAAAGCAAGGAATCGTTTTATATTCTGTTGCCTCAAAGCAAAGAGATTTCCGATGATCATGGTTGCAATAGAGAGTATCATTACCAGGCTATACCAGGTGGCATGCATCGGCTGAAACACTTTGTACAAGGTGGCCATAAAAATAAAAGCAATGGCCCCTTTTGATATCACAGAGAGAAATGAAGTAACTGCCATCGGCGATCCTTCATACACATCTGCGGTCCATAAATGAAAGGGAACAATAGATAATTTAAAAGCAAAGGCAGAGAACAAAAATATCAAGGCAAGTATTTGCAGCGGACTTCCATTCAGATTTTGCAGTAGTTCTGCAAAGTTGATAGTGCCCGTTGCGCCATAAATTAAAGAAATGCCAAACAATAAAATGCCGGAAGAAAATGCCGACGACATAATCATCTTCATTGCAGCTTCAGAAGATCTTTTTTTATCCAGGTCGAAATTGGCCATGGCAGCCACTGGAATGGTTGACAGTTCTAGTGCTAAAAAGAACATCAATAAATTACCGCTGGAAATAAGGAAGAACATACCGAGTAATGCAGATAACATCAGCATAAAAAACTCGGGCATGTGTTCAGATTTTTTAAACCAATCAGCAAATAATAAAGAGATGAGATAAACTCCCAGGCTTAATATATTTTTTTGCAGAACGATCATGTTTGTTGTGAGGTACATTCCATCAAAGAGAGAACCTTCTGCATTAAAAAAGAAACCAGTAACAAAATTCAACAATAGCAAAACCTGTATCACCAGTAACATCGTTTCATTTTTTAAGCCCTTGCCTAATTTAATAAACAGGAGCAGAAAAATGATACCGGTTATTACCAGTTCAGGCTTCATCAATGTGAACATTTCATTCATTCAGATACTTTTAATTGAATATCGAACAAGGAACAAGGAATATTGAATTTTGAAGTTTGCAATTCCGATTATCATTCGAAATTCCTTGTTCCTTGTTCATTATTATTTCTACTTTAATTTATTTCTATTTACCAATCTTATTCATAATCACATCTGCACCCGGACTAACCAGGTCATTCAGCCAGAAAGGCGTAATACCAATTGCTATAATTCCTGCTATTAAGATCAATGCAGCCAGCTTTTCGTTCCAGGTTGCATCTTTTAACTCTTCAAATCCTGCTGTTAAAGGGCCCATGGCAGTTTTTGTAACTGCTCTTAAAATATAAACTGCAGTTACCACAATTGACAGGCAGGCTAAGATGGTTGCGACTCTTCGGAATGCATCGGGATGTTGCCAGGAGCCCATGAACACGGTCATCTCTGCCACAAAACCACTAAGCCCCGGTAAACCCAGCGAGCATAAACCAACAATAAATAACACCGTAATGATGAATGGCATTCTTTTCAACAAGCCGCCCATTTCACTCACCTGCCGGGTATGTGTACGTTCGTATATCATGCCGATAACAGCAAAGAAAAGTGCTGTCATCAAACCATGCGAAACCATTTGCATTACCGCACCGGTCATGGAAGTTTTTGTTAACATGCCAATGCCCAGTAAAACAAATCCGCAATGACTTACAGAAGAATAGGCATTGATATATTTCAGATCCTTCTGCATCATTGTAGCAAAGGCTCCATACAAAATAGCAATTACAGAAAGCACAATAATTATGGTTGCGTATTCTTTTGCTCCTTCAGGCATGATGTATGTTGCCACACGCAGGCAACCGTAACCACCAAGTTTCATAGAGATTCCTGCCAAAAACATAGACCCCGCTGTTGGAGCAGATGAGTGACCATCGGGCACCCAGGTATGAAAAGGGAACAATGCTGTAAACACACCAAAGCCTACAAACAATAATGGAAAGCAGATCATTTGCGTTTGAATGGGAATATTCAGCTGTGATAATTGCATCAGATCGAAACTGTGTGCATCAGTTGAAAAATATATTCCCAGCAATCCAACCAGGACCAATGCAGAGCCAGCCATTAACATCAACGCCAGTTTATTGGCTGCATATTCTTTTTTACCGCTGCCCCAAATACCAATGAGCAAATATTTTGGGATCACTGCTATCTCTAAAAAGAAAAACAGGATAAAGAGATCGAGTGAAATAAAGAAACCATAAGCGCCGAGGCTTAATAAGATAAGCAGGAAATAAAATTCTTTTGTCATTCTGGTAACATTCCAGGAAACCAAAACACCGGCAATTACTACAAAGGCAGTTAATAAAATCATTGCTACCGAAATACCATCAACACCCAAATGAAAACTGATGTGCCAGGAAGGGAACCAACTGTATTGCTGCTCAAATAACATCTGTGCAGTATTCCCTTCTGCCCTTTCTTTATAATAACTAAACAGCAAGGCAAACGCCAATACAAACTGCAACGCAGATCCTGTTAAAGCCACTCCCTTAACCTGTTTAGCGTTACGCATCAGCAAAACAGCTACTGCTGTAAGTAATGGTAATAATATTAACAATAATAAATTCATAGGCCCCTTCCTCCTTCTGGAACTTCGTTCGTTCTTCTCCAAAGAACCCCAAAGGGAAAGGAGCGGTTCTTTAAATCTTTAATAAACATTTTATCTTCCATTTCAACTTTAATTAAATAATCATCTATATCAAAACAAACGCCTGCCCTGTTCTCCCCCTTCGGGGTTCCCTGGTAAGGGAACGAATGAAGTTCTAGAGGGGGCCCCACCAATAAATGAACAGCAAAGCCAGCCCGATTATAGCTACTAAAAAGTAAATGGCATATTGCTGTACTTTACCTGATTGAACTCCTTTTATTATTTCTGAAATATCTTTTGTTCCGTTGCCGGTTGCATTCACCAATCCATCAACAACGTTTTTATCTATCCACGCAGCGGGTCTTCCAATTAAATTAAAAATTATTTTTTGGGTGATGAACAGATAAATTTCATCAATATAGAATTTATGATAAGCCGCTTTATATAATCCGCTCAATGATGCCGCAAACTTATCAGGTTTATTGTTTGCGGTTTTATACATCCACATGGCAATAAAAATACCTACCAGTCCCAATGCAACAGGTGCTATGGAAAACTGCAGGTGAAATGCTGTCTCCAGTTTTTTTCCATCAGAGCTAACAAAATGCCCGAAAGGAATAAAACCTGCGACTGCGGCGCCAACGGCTAATAAAACCAACGGCATCATCATTGCAAAACCACCCTCTCCTTTATATTCTCCATGCACATGAGCTTCTTTATTCCAGAAAATATTGAAGTACAAACGGAACATGTAAAAAGCTGTTAAGCCCGAAGTGATCAATGCTATCCAGTAAATGGATGGGTTATGTTTATAAGCAGCCAGTAAAATTTCTTCCTTGCTGAAGAAGCCGGCAAACGGTGGTACGCCCGCAATAGCAAGACAAGCAATTAAGAAAGTAATATGTGTGATGGGCAAATATTTTCTCAGGCCACCCATGTCTTTCATTTCGTTGCTGTGTATATAATGAATAACAGCACCGGCGCCTAAGAACAACAATGCTTTAAACATGGCATGTGTAAACAAATGAAACATGGATGCGGTGTAACCTAACCCTTCTTCTCCCCCATATTTTGAAACACCCAATGCAAACATCATGTAACCGATCTGGCTCATGGTGGAATAAGCCAATACTCTTTTAATATCTGTTTGTGTGCAGGCAATTAATGCCGCAATCAATGCCGAGATGGCCCCAACATAACCAACCATGGTTAATGCATTAGGAGATGAAATGGCAAATACAGGAAATAATCTTGCTACTAAAAACACACCTGCTACAACCATGGTTGCCGCATGTATCAATGCTGAAACCGGCGTTGGACCTTCCATCGCATCGGGCAGCCAGATATGTAAAGGGAACATAGCGCTCTTACCGGCACCACCAATAAATACCAAAGCTAATCCCCAGGTTAATGCAGACACACCGATGAAAGATGCAGCGGCAGCACTTTTATACCCTGCAGTTTCAGGTGAAGTTAGTGTTGCGATCAATGTATTAAAATCAAGTGTGCCGGAATGAAAAGACAAGATCAAAATGCCGATCAAAAATCCCACATCAGCAAAACGTGTTACAATAAAGGCTTTTTTGCAAGCGGCAACAGCACTTGGTTTATCGTAATAATATCCGATCAATAAGAAAGAAGAAACACCAACAAGTTCCCAGAAAATATAGATCTGGAAAATGTTAGAAGAAACAACGAGCCCTAACATTGAAAAAGTAAACAGTCCGAGGAACGCATAATAAACAGGGAACCTTTCATCACCTTTCATATAACCGAGGCTATAAATATGCACCATCAAGGAAATAAAGGTTACCACCACGAGCATCATGGCAGATATTGGGTCGAGTATGATGCCCATATCTATAGAAACACCTTCAGAAAACTGTAACCAGGTATATTTAAGCGGAACCAGTTTTTGATAAACGCCATCCGCTTTTCCATACTCAAAGAAATATCCATAAGCTGTATACAAAGCCAGTACTGTTGAAACCAGTAACAGGGTTGTTCCGATAATGCCGGAAGTGTTCTTGAAATATTTTCTTCCAAATATTCCAAGCATTAAAAATCCTGCCAGTGGCAGCAAAGGAATGAGCGCTATGTAAGTTGCGTTTGGCATGGGCCTCACCCTCGTTCTCCCGATATTAATCGGGAGAGGCATCGGGCTTTTGTTTTTTAATTAATATTTGTAATTAAGCACTTCAACAGCCTCACCACCCTTCCTCCTCTCCAAAAGAGAGGAGGCGGTGCATTAAACATCACCAAACATTTAGTTCTTCCACATCATCTTCAATTCTTATTTCGGCAATAATATTAATCACTTTCCTTTTCTGCAAACCATAATCTTTCCTCAAATCTACCAGTGCCCTCTCCTTGGGAGAGGGGTTGGGGTGAGGCCGGACTCCTAGTATTTCATTTCTTCTGCGTTTTCCACATCAATTGATTTATGACTGCGGTATAAATTTATAATGATGGCAATGGCGACAGCCGCTTCTGCCGCTGCAATGGCAATAATAAAAATTGTAAAGAACAAGCCATCCAGTTTATCGTACCACAAATATTTATTGAAGGCGATAAAATTCAGGTTCACACTATTCAATATTAATTCAACACTCATCAGCATGGTAACAAGATTCCTCCTGGTAAAAAAACCATATACACCAATAAAGAAGAGTGTGGTGCTGATGAAAAGCATATGATATAGTCCTGGTTCAATCATAATTCTAATATCGAACAAGGTTTTGGAATAATGAACAAGGAACAAGGAATTTCGAATGATGACCGGAAATGCCTTTTACTTCGACATTCAATATTCCTTGTTCCTTGTTCGATATTTTTATGTTCCTTGTTCATTATTTATTTCGGGTTTACTTTTTAATGCAATTACAATACAACCGATCAATGCCGCCAGCAGTAACATACTCACCACTTCAAATGGTAATGAATATCCTCCTTCATCAACTCCCAACATTTGAGTGCCGATATTGGCAACAGTTGGTTCAATAGCTTTATTACCAGTTTCAACAAAAGCATGCTGAGCCAGTTGCAGCATCACCAGGGCCAGTCCGCAAAAGGCAGCCAGTGCAGCAAATAATTGTCTGCCTAATTTTTGCTTAGGCAATTGCTCACCTGCCTGTTGGGTAAGAAATATAGAAAAGATGATAAGCACCACAATACCGCCAACATAAACAACGATCTGCACGGCAGCAATAAAT
>JAYUTS010000235.1:0-2759 GCA_043754995.1 Chitinophagaceae bacterium | reverse complement strand
AACCTGATCAGGGTAATGCCTGCGCAGGGAAGGAGGCTCCTTTCATTTTCCTCTTTTCGTTTCGCAGCATTTCCGTCACAATTTTTTAACTGTAAACAAGTGAATGATGACAAAAAAATTGATGCTGGGAATGTTGATGATTGTATCACAACAAATTTCAGTGGCTCAGTACAAACTGAGCGGGAAAGTAACCGACGGAGAAACCAAATCTCTGGTCGGAAATGCTACCGTAGAAATTAACCAAACGGTAGCAACACTAACAAACAGCGCCGGTGTATTCGGCGCCAGCTTATCAAAAAAAGGGACTTATCGTATCCGCATCAGCAGCATCGGATACAAAACATGGGAACAGGATGTGCTTATTTCTGAAAAGGAAACTGAACTGAGCTTTTCTTTAGAGCAGCAAAAACTGTTTTTAAAACCAATTGAGATCAGTGCCATCCGTGCAGGCGACCGGATGCCCTTCAGCAAAACCAATCTCAGCAAAAAAGAAATTGAGAAAGTAAACCTGGGGCAGGATCTTCCTTTCATTGTTAACCAAACCCCTTCTGTTGTAGTGAATTCAGATGCAGGAAACGGGATTGGCTATACGGGCATCCGTATCCGTGGCAGTGATGCAACAAGGATCAACATGACGTTGAATGGTATTCCTTACAATGATGCCGAAAGCCAGGGATTGTTTTTTGTAAATCTTCCTGATTTTTCTTCTTCAGTAAGTTCCATACAAATTCAAAGAGGAGTTGGAACCTCTTCGAATGGTGCCGGTGCGTTTGGCGCCACACTCAACCTCAGTACTAATGAGTTCAATGAAAAACCGTATGCTGAATTAAATACGGGTGCAGGCAGTTTCAACACCTTGCGACAAACCATTAAAGCCGGAAGTGGATTAATGGGCAATCATTTTACAGTTGATACCAGGTTATCATTCATCAATAGCGATGGATTTATTGACAGGGGAAGTGCTGATCTCAGCTCCTTGTATTTTTCAACTGCCTATATCAATAACAAAACTTCAGTTCGTTTCAATGTGTTTACAGGAAAAGAAAAAACCTACCAATCATGGAACGGTATACCTGAAGCAAAATTAAAACGCAATGAAGATAAACTGATGGAGCATTACTGGAACAATGTTTCCTCCCTCTACTCTACCACTGCAGATTCGCTGAACCTGTTTGATAAAAAGAATGATCGCACATACAATGTGTTCACCTACAAAAATCAAACAGACAATTACCGGCAGGATCATTACCAGTTATTTTTTAATCATGAATTAAATAAACAGTGGAGTTTTAATACCGCCTTCTTCTTAACACGTGGAAAAGGTTATTATGAAGAATATAAATACAAAGAGTCGCTGGATGACTATGGTTTAAATCCTGTTGATGCAGATATCATCCGACAGTTGTGGTTAGATAACTGGTTTTACGGAACTACTTTTTCTGCACAATACAAAAAAGAAAAAGATCAGTTCAGTATGGGTGGTGCTTACACAAGGTATAAAGGTTTGCATTATGGCAAGATCACCTGGAGTGAAGTGACTGTCCCGAAAGATCATAAATGGTATGACTTCGATGCGTACAAAAATGATTTCAACCTCTATGCAAAATACCAGCGGCGTTTAGCTGTACGCTGGGATGCATTTGCTGATTTGCAATATCGCAGTGTAATACATACCATCAATGGTTTCCGGAAAAATCCAGCATTAAAGTCAGGTGCTGAATTCAATTTCTTTAATCCCAAGATCGGCATCTCCTATGTGGATAGTAAAGGCTGGCTGGGCTTTGCATCTTTCAGCGTGGGAAACAAAGAGCCCAACCGTGAAGATTTTGAAGCAGGCGTTAATCAGCAACCCAAACATGAAACACTCTACGACCTGGAAGTGAATCTTGAAAAACGTTCATCCATGTACAGTGTAAGTGTAACAGGTTATTATATGCATTACAACAATCAACTGGTATTAACCGGACGCATCAATGATGTGGGTGCATATTCAAGAATCAATATTCCCAAAAGCTACCGTGCAGGTGTAGAGTTAACAGCTACAGCAAAACCAGTTGAATGGTTCAATGCAGCAGCAAACCTCACACTCAGCAAAAATCGTATTCTCAACTTTACAGAATATGTAGATGATTATGATAATGGCGGACAAAAAGAAAATTTCTTTACCTCTTCTCCCCTTTCCTTTTCACCAACTGCTATTGCAGGCATTACATTGAATTTTATTCCGGTGAAAAATGGAGAAATCAGTTTGCTGAATAAATATGTTTCACGCCAGTATCTTGATAACACAGGTAACAACGCAAGAAGTATTGATCCCTTCTTTGTGAGTGACTTGCGCATGAGTTATGGCATCCGTACAAAACGCATCAAAGAAATCAATCTTGTATTTCAACTTACTAATTTGTTCAACAGCTTGTACGAAGCCAATGGATATACCTTCAGTTATATCTACGCCAATCAAACCATTACAGAAAACTTTTATTATCCAATGGCCGGAAGAAATTTCCTGGCAGGGATTGCGATTAAATTATAAAACAAAGAGGGAACAGATTTTATCTGTTCCCTCTTTTAATTATTCTCTGTGTAACTCTGTATCTCCTTTCTCTGTGTTGTATTAACTTTCAAACGCCGCTTTCCACGCCAGCATACCACCTGTTACATTAGTTACATTGGTAAAGCCCATTGTTTCAGCAAACATACAGGCCTGTCCGCTGCGGTTACCACTGCGGCAATAAAAGATCACTTCTTTGTCTTTTAAA
>JAYUTS010000234.1:0-6159 GCA_043754995.1 Chitinophagaceae bacterium | reverse complement strand
ATTTTAAACATCCGATCAACAAAGTTGTTTTTTTTGATTTATTATGAAGGAGTCATTCAAAAGTATTGTAGCGTTTATAGTATTCTGGCTTTTGTTTTTTGCTTTGTGCCGGGCTGTATTTATTTTATCCTTAATTCCTAAGTGGGAAGCAGAAGGGCTTTCATCCATGTTCCGGTCGTTTTTGTATGCGTTGCCTATGGATTTATCTACTGCGGCTTACCTGGGGGCTATACCACTTTTGATATGGGCTGGCTTGTTTGTTTTTAAGAAAGTGCCTCCTTCTTCTCAAGCATTTCGTTATTATGTTTATACGCTCATCTGCATGGTTAGTATTTTAACTGTTGTGGATGTATATATTTATCGTGAATGGGGAACAAAAATTAATTACAGGGCTTTTGAAATTCTTTTCAAATCACCCCGTGAAGCTTTTACCAGTGCTGCCTCCTCTCCCATATTATTAGCAGTTTTGATCGGTTCTCTGTTAATCATTTCAGGTATAATCTTGTATAACAAAATCAAACCTGTGTTTAGCTGGATAGGGTATCCTCATTTGTTTGTTCGCATTGGTTTTGTGGCATTGGTCTTTGTGGTTCTCTTTATTAGCCTGAGAGGTGGGGTTTCTAATTCACCATTAACGGTTTCCTCTGTGTACTATTCAAAAAATCAGGCACTCAATTATGCAACCATCAATACTGAATGGAACCTGTTAAGGGATGTGCTGGATAACATGGAAAGTAAAACAAATCCTTTTGTTTATATGAAAGATGAAGAAGCGAAAAAGATCTGCGATAGTTTGCTGATCGTTCCCGATTCAGCTAAAAAAATCCTGACAGTCAAGCGTCCTAATATTGTATTAATTATTCTTGAAAGTTTTACAGCCGATATTATTTCTCCATTAGGTGGTGAAAAAAATGTAACTCCATTTTTGGATAGCCTTATTGGAGAAGGACTTTTATTTTCACGGATTCATGCAACAGGCTACAGATCCGATATTGGCTTTATCAGTATTCATTCAGGTTATCCTTCACCAGCTATCCGGAGTATTTTATCTGTTCCTTTAAAAGCCTTGCATCTGCCATCTATTTCAACAACATTATATCAGAATGGGTATACAACATCCTTTTATTATGGCGGCGAAACAGAGTTTTTTAATTTCCGTTCATTCATCCTTAATAAAAATTATCAACGGCTAACTGATATCAGGGATTTTGAAAAAAAAGATCAGAATTCTAAGTGGGGTGTTCATGATGGTGTTGCTTTAAACAGAATGCTCCGGGATTTGAAAAATGAACAACAACCATTTTTTTCAACGATTATGACGTTGAGCAACCACGAACCTTTTGAAATTCCCATTCAGTCCAGGTTTCCTGGTAATGACCTGTCGAACAAGTTCAGGAGTGCAGCTTTTTATACAGATCAAAGTTTAAAAGAGTTCTTTTCAATGGCTGCAAAAGAAAGTTGGTACAACAATACCTTGTTTGTTCTTGTAGCGGATCATGGACACCGGTTGCCAAAAGATCAGTATGAAATTTTTATGCCACAGCGATCGCATATCCCACTATTAATGTTTGGCAATGTATTACAGCAAGAGTACAGAGGTATAAAAAATGATTTCCTGGGGTCGCAAAGCGATATACCTGCAACATTGCTGGGTCAACTGGATATTCAGCATGAAGAGTTTTATTGGAGCAAAAATTTACTCAACCCATTTTCAAAAGAGTTTGCATTCTTTTCGTTCGACAATGGATTTACATGGATTGAGAAAGACAGGCAGTCAGGGTTTGACAACAATAGCAGAACGGTCATTTACAAGTCTGACCCTAGGAAGTCCGATAGCATGCAAATTCATTACGGGAAAGCCTATCTCCAAAAGGCATACCAGCAGTTTCTTGACTATTAAAGGCTTATTTGGGTAAAGGCAGCGCAAGCGGTATTTTTGCAGGCCATTTACTCAATGTGCTGTTGAACTGCATACAGTGTAATGGCTCAATATTACTTTTAAAGACGATTAACAAGGAATGAGTTTACCAAAACGATATTTAATTACTTCTGCACTTCCATATGCCAATGGTTTAAAGCATGTGGGGCATTTGGCAGGTGCGTATATTCCGGCTGATATATATGTACGTTACCTGCGTGCACAAAAAAGAGATGTGGTGTTTGTTTGCGGGAGTGATGAACATGGAACTGCAATTCCTATACAGGCAGCAAAAGAAGGAACAACTCCACAAGCTATTATTGATAAATATCACCAGGCAATGAAAGAGGATTTTGATGATCTCAATATCAGCTTTGATATTTATCATCGCACCAGCTCTCCGTTGCATCATGAAACAGCGCAGGAATTTTTTACTTACCTCAACGATAGAGGTGAACTGGAAACAAAAGAAACAGAACAATACTTTGATGAAGAAGCCAATTCGTTTTTGGCTGATCGTTATATAAAAGGAACCTGTCCTAATTGCGGCAGCAACAGAGCCTTTGGTGATCAGTGTGAAAATTGCGGAAGAACATTAAGCCCCGATGAGCTGATCAACCCCGTTAGTACACTCAGCGGTAAAACGCCCATCAAGAAAAAAACAACACATTGGTATTTGCCATTGGGTAAGCACGAAGAGTTTTTGCGTGAATGGATTTTGAAAGAACATAAAGATGATTGGCGTGCAACAGTTGTTGGACAGTGCAGAAGCTGGATTGATGGCGGGTTACAATCAAGAGCAGTTACAAGAGACCTGGAATGGGGAATTAAAGTGCCGGCCTCCCTAAATCCCTCCAAAGGAGGGACTTTAGTATCCACACAAGACCAGCTTATTGAAGATCAAAAAAATATTCAAACAGATTGGGCTGTGAAAAGCCAAATCCCCCCTTTGGGGGGTGGGGGGGCCAAAGTCCTCTATGTTTGGTTTGATGCACCCATTGGTTATATCAGTGCTACCAAACAATGGGCCATCAACAATCAGAAAGAGTGGGAACCTTACTGGTATGATGAGGGAACAAAACTGATTCACTTTGTTGGGAAAGATAATATTGTATTTCATTGCATCATCTTCCCCATTATGCTCAAACTGCATGGAAATATTTTACCAGCCAATGTTCCTGCAAATGAGTTCTTAAATCTCGAAGGTGATAAGATGAGTACCAGCCGTAACTGGAAATTAGAGATGAGAGATTATATAAACGATTTTGTCAACAAAGAAAATGGTGGCGCTCAATGTGTAGATATGCTGCGTTATTATTTAACGCAAATTGCACCTGAAACAAAAGACAGTGAATTTACATGGAAAGGTTTCCAGGATGCAGTGAACAGTGAAATGGTGAGCATCTTCGGCAATTTCATTAACCGTACCTGGGTGTTAATGCATAAACTCTGCGGAGGAAAAGTTCCAAAGCTCCATACAGAACTGTTGGATGATGATGACAGGAAAGTGATCAATGATATTGAAAGCTCAAAACTGAAAGTTGAAAGCTTGCTGGAAGAATATAAGTTTCGTGAAGCATTGTATGAAGTAATTGATCTCAGCCGTAAAGGCAATCAATACATGCAAAAAAAAGAACCATGGATTGTTGCTAAGAAAACTTCCCCAAACCCCCGTCCGACCGATTCATCCGGGCGGGCCTCCGAAGGAGGGGCTTCAATACCTGTAAGTATAACTGAACTTTCAGATGCTAAGAACCCTCCGGCGTCTATCCCGACAAATTCGGGAGAGGGCAGGGAGGCCGCACAAAAAAGTATTGACAATACATTGCATTTGTGTTTGCAGTTATCAGCGAACCTTGCAATATTGATCAACCCTTTTTTACCCAACACTGCAAAGAAGATGACAGGCATGATGAAAGTAGTAGAGAAAATGCTCGATTGGGAAAATGCAGGCAAGTTAAATTTATTGCGTGTTGGTTATACATTAAGAGCACCTGAGTTGTTATTCAGAAAAATTGAAGATGCAGAAATTGATGAACAAATAGAGAAATTAAAAAGCGGATTAATAAAACCAGATACAGATAAAAAAATGGAAATTGTTACAAAAACCCCTTCAGGGGATGGGGGCAAACCTGAAATAGTATTTGATGATTTTGCAAAGATCGATTTGAAAGTAGGAACGATTCTATCTGCTGAAAAAGTAGAGAAGGCAGATAAGCTGTTAAAGCTTTCTGTTGATCTTGGTTTTGAAACAAGAACAATTGTAAGCGGTATTGCCTTACATTTTAAACCTGAAGAGATTGTAGGAAAGCAGGTTGTAGTAGTTGCCAATCTGGCTCCACGTAAAATGCGTGGCATTGAAAGCAACGGAATGATCTTAATGGCAGAGGATAAAAATGGTCAACTTCATTTTGTCAATCCGCCTGATCCAATCAATCCAGGGGCCCCGGTGAATTGATGCTGACTGCGAATCGCATGCGGTTAATTAAAATTGATTATTGTAAACAAAATAATTAATAACCCACAGGCTTGTATGGAATAAGAGTGCTATAATCAGCACATAAGTGATCTCCATTGATTTTTTTACGATTTGCGTTTTCATGCTACTTGATTTAAAGGTTTAAAAAAAATGATTTGCAGGTATGACCTGATGAGAGATTCTGCGTTTAATCGATGTAAACTGTTTGTTGTTAAACCTCTGTTAACCGTTTTCGTTCAACAGCTTGATTTTTTAAGAGGGGTTTCTCTATATTTGTTAAATAACTGAGTATTTGTTTACAACAGCAACATATAATGAAACTGAACTGGTTTACCGTTTAAATAACGGTGAGCAACAGGCGATGTCGGAACTGTATGATCGTTTCTCCGGTGCGTTGCTGGGTGTCATCATGAAAATCATTGCCGATCAGGCCACTGCTGAAGATGTACTGCAGGAAACCATGGTTAAGATTTGGAACAATATTGGTAGTTTCGATACAAGCAAAGGGCGCCTGTTCACCTGGATGATCAATATTGCACGCAATCAATCCATTGACAAAACCCGTTCTAAGAATTTTAAAAACAGCGCACAAAACTCATCCTTAGAAGATTCCGTATATGTTAGCGAAACTATTCCTGCAGCAGGAGCCGGTGCAGATACAATGGATGTAAAAAACTGGTTATTACACCTGCCCGAAGAAAACAGGAAACTGATGCGATTAGCTTATTTCATGGGATATACCCAGGAAGAGATAAGTAAAGAACTCAACATTCCGTTAGGAACGGTGAAAACAAAAATCAGGAATAGCTTAATTCTATTACGAAAAAAACTGAATGTAACCTAAAGTGGACCTAAGTTGTATCATATCATCCGGAGACCTTGAATTGTATGTCATGGGTATGCTTCCTCCCAACGAGGCGGCAAAGGTGGAAACACTTGCCCAATTGTTTCCTGAAATTCAAGACGAACTCAATGCAATTGCTGCAACATTTGAAGCAGGCGCCATGCAGGCGGCTGTACCACCATCTGCATCTGTGAAAGAAAAGCTCATGGCATCTTTACCTGTACAACAACGAACAAGCATAAATAGTTCAGCAACTGCTAAAGTTGTTGAGATGAAAATGGAACCAGCAGCAACAAGATCATCATTCAGTAAAATGGCAATTGCGGCCTCATGGGCTTTGTTGATTTTGCTCGGTGGTTTATCTGCATACCTGTTTAACAATAACAGCAAATTAAAGAGTGATGTTGCAAGCCTGCAACAAAGTGCAACTGGTTATGAAAAACAGATGACCGATCTCAACAAAAAAGTATCTTCTTACGAAACATATCGCCGCTTAAAATCAGATCCGGCTTTAACTTCAGTTGCATTGGCTTCGGTAAAGCCCGATGTACAGCAACAGGCTGAAGTGTTCTGGAATAAAACGACCGGTGAACTCTTTATTGACCCTTCTTCTTTACCACTGGCACCTGCCGGTAAGCAATACCAGCTTTGGTTTTTGATTGATGGTAAGCCCATTGATGCAGGTATGATCAGTCTTAGTGATGCAGCAACTATTCAAAAGATGAAAGAATGTAAAGGTGCTCAAATGTTTGCCATCACACTTGAAAAAGAAGGCGGCAACCCAACTCCTACAATGGAACAAATGGTTGTTGCAGGAAAGGTGAGCTGATCATCAATAAAACCTCAACTTTAATATAACTGCTCCGTTTGGATGAATCCAAAACCGGGGCAGTTTTTTTTTCGTACATCTTTCAACAG
>JAYUTS010000233.1:0-15352 GCA_043754995.1 Chitinophagaceae bacterium | reverse complement strand
CATCTGCAGTTTGTTTTACAGCATTATAAATCATGGTTTGGTTACCAAATATTTTTGAGAAACCTCTTACATCATCCCCCGTCCAGCCTGTATTCATCTCACCATATTTTCCAAATTTGCTGCTCATTAAATCGTAATCAGATTCGATGCCGGTAATCTGAAAACGATATGGCATCAAATCAATAAAAACTTTACCGGTAACATTTTCCTGCGAGTTTTGGAAGAAAGCTTCTATATCCCTCATCACCGGATCCAGTATCTGTCCTTCATGCAGCCAGTTACCATAAAACAAAGCCAGTTGGTCTTTCCAGTTAAGCTGCCATTTGGTAAGCACATGTTTTTCCAAAGCATGGTGTGCTTTTAAAATGATCATGGGTGCAGCAGCTTCAAAACCTACACGGCCTTTAATACCAATAATGGTGTCGCCCACATGAATATCTCTTGCAATACCGTAAGCACCGGCAATTGATTGTAAATAGTTGATAGCATCAACAGGATGTGAAAACTGTTGATCGTTAATTCCTTTCAATTCACCTTGTACAAAATGAAGTTTTACTTCCTCGCTTCCGCTTTTAGTTACTTGTGTTGGCCATGCCTCTTCCGGCAACATGCCTTTGCTATTCAAAGTTTCTTTACCTCCTACACTTGTTCCCCACAGTCCTTTATTAATTGAATAAACTGCTTTATCAAAATTCATATCCACCCCCTTACTCTTTAAGTAAGAAATTTCATCTTCACGGCTCAGTTTCATATCACGGATGGGTGTAATGATTTCTACCCCAGGGATCATGATGTGAAAGATCATATCAAACCTCACCTGGTCGTTACCTGCTCCTGTGCTGCCGTGTGCAACAGCATCTGCATTGAGTTTCTTTACATGTTCTGCAATATGCAGCGCCTGGCTTAAACGTTCAGCACTTACGCTTAACGGATAAGTATTATTTTTTAAGCAGTTACCGAATACAAGAAATTTAATGATGCGTTCGTAGTACCCTTTTACTGCATCAACAGCAGTATGTGTTTTTGCCCCCAGCTTGTATGCATGCGCTTCAATCTTTTTTAATTCTTCTTCACTAAAGCCTCCCGTGTTAACAATGACCGAATGAATTTCATACCCCATTTCATCGGTGAGATATTTGGCGCAATAAGTGGTATCTAATCCACCGCTAAAGCCGAGTACTACAATTTTGCCCCCATCCCCTGAAGGGGTGTTCTTAGCAGTATTATTGTTTTCAACAGACATTCTATTCTTAGTTTTTATTGTTGAGTGTTGTTATTGTATGATGAAGTGTGCGACGCAACAAAAGTTTAATAGTCATTCTTCTGTTGGGTACATTATAAATTGAAAAAGTAACTTAAAAACTTTTTGCCTTTTGAAGGAGTGTTGCCTTGCTCCCCTTTAGGCCTGCCCGCCGTATT
Organism: Chitinophagaceae bacterium; assembly: GCA_043754995.1. GTDB lineage: Bacteria > Bacteroidota > Bacteroidia > Chitinophagales > Chitinophagaceae > Lacibacter. The sequence goes on along the minus strand of JAYUTS010000233.1, from coordinate 13,933 downwards.
ACTTTGGGAGGCGGGGGTTGGGGGCCTCATGAAGGCTTTCAACAATTTCCATTCCTTGAAACGCAGCAAACGTTCAAAGCCTTTTTTATTTTCTTCGAAGTATTGCTTTGTTTCTTCTGGCTCGTAATGATCTTTTGGATCATATAACATAGCGGTACACATGCAGTTTTTGCGCTCCTTGCTCATGAGAATATCATAGTTCACACAGCTTTTGCAGCCACTCCAGAATTCTTCATCCTGTGTTAACTCGCTATAGGTAACAGGTTCGTAACCGAGATCAGAATTAATTTTCATTACTGCCAGGCCAGTTGTTAAACCAAATATTTTTGCTTCAGGAAATAATTGTCTTGATAATTTGAAGATGCATTCCTTGATTTGTTTTGCAATACCGCTTTTTCTGAAAGCAGGTGAAACAATCAATCCGCTGTTAGCAACAAAAGCGCCGTGGCTCCATGTTTCAATATAACAAAAGCCAACCCAGGTGCCATCTTTGGTATGGGCAATAACAGCTTTTCCTTCTTCCATTTTGTTGGATATATATTCCGGGCTGCGTTTGGCAATACCAGTACCACGGGCTTTAGCACTTTGCTCCATTTCGGTTGTAATCGTTTCAGCGTATTTGCTGTCGTTACCAGTGGCTACACGTATAACTATGTCCAAATTTTCCATGATTGTAAATGCTTAACAAAAACGGGATGACCAATCCAAAAAGTAATTACGGGAGGTTGTTCACTGACAGGGGCCATGGTGAGTGGCTCGTCCTATCAGACGATGCGTCGAGGTCGTGGGGAAAATACATAGAAGTTAGAAGTGCTGTTGTTGGCACTTACTTCATGATTGTGATATGTATTTGTGTTTGTCAATTGCTTTGAAAATTGAGGAACAAAAGTAATTGATATAATTAAAAGAAAGACATAAAATTTCGGTAAAGGTTTAAGAACGGTTGTTAGCTGATTGGGAGTTCTTCAACTCATGTTTCGCCTTTTTGATAAAAGAGATCATTAATCCACTACTGATGATGCAAAGAATGCCCAGCAATGAAACCCAATCCGGGAAAGCATCACCCAGCATCATACCAATAAAAATGCTGAAGATAATGTTAGCATAGCTGATGGCCGATACCACTCCTGCTTTATCAGCTCCATACGCTTTGGTAACAAAATATTGACCAAACAATGCTGCCGATCCCATTAACAAAACGATCCACCATTCGTTTGCCTGTGGCCATTTCCAGGCAATGAACAACAATTCATCAGCAGGCAGTTGAAACAGAAACCGAATCAATACAAATAATAAAGGAGTAAGTACCCCGGTTAAAACAAATGATAATACAATCACTCTTGTATCATAAAAGTTGGTTAACCTTCCTACTGTTAAATAGGCAATGGCGGAAGTGATACCACTGATCAAACCCGCCAAATGATAGAACCATGGTAAGTGAATGTTTGGTTTGTAAATGAGTAACATGCCGGTAAAACCTATGAGCACTGCAAGCAATACCCATCTTCCTGCATATTCACGAAAAAATAAAAATGAAAACAAAGCAATGAACAAAGCTGATGTAAGATTATAGCTCATGGCCGTTCCTAATGGCAAATGCAGGATACAATAAAGCAAAGTATATAATGCAATTGTGCCCATCAATCCACGAAAAATAAGACGTTGAAGTTTGCCGCCATGATTCACGGGTTTTCTGTTGGCGAAACTGATAACCAATACAATCAACCCAACAATGTTTCGCCAGAAGACTAATTGCCCGGCATTAAAACTTCCCTTCAATGCTTTTGCAGCGCCTCCCATAATAGAAAAGCCCAATGCTGCCAGCAACATGAAAAGAATACCACGATATGTTGGAGAGATCTTCACAATAAATGTTTAACACAGAGTTTGGGAGTTACAGAGTAACACTGAGTTTTTTTCAGTGTAACTCTTAATCTCTGTTCCTCTGTGTATAAAAAAATTAATCAGCAATCTTTTTATTCGCTCTGGGTACAAGATAAATTTCTTTTTGTCTTCCGCCGATATAACGAAATCCATTCTCATCAAAATAACCATCCTGTTCCAGCATGATGCGGATACTTTTTTTCCATTCAGGAATATCTGTTGCTGCGTTTAATTCAATGCTATATGCGGTTCTGTAATTCATGGGAAAGTCGCCGGCACCGGGCACTCCGCCTTGCTGATCCCATAAACCAATGGTTGGACCAGCAGCATGTCCATGAAAACCTAATGGATGTGTATAGATCGTTGCAGCAATATTTTCTTTCTTTGCCTGCGCCAACGCATCAGCCAATATTTGATTACCTGTTTTATCTTTTTTGAATTGAGATGTAAGAATATCCTGCAAACGATTTGCTTTTGTAAATGCAGTACGAATACTTTGTGGTACTTCATTTTCACCGGGCTTTAAGACATATGCATGCTCCTGTACATCCGTATTCAATCGCAAATAAGTAATACCGATATCAACATGCAATAAGTCGCCAGGTTGAATCACATCATCTTTTGGCCTGTTTGAAAAACTTCTTACATGTTCAAAGCTTTGCGGATCGTTCCGTTGTACTGATACGGAAGGATGAAACCATGTAGTATATCCCATACTACGGATCTTTTCACGAAACCACCACACCACATCATCTGTTGTAGTAATGCCGGGTGTAATTACTTTTTCAGAAAACCCTTCCTCAATAATTTTTCTTGTCTCATATATCAGTTGCGGATAGATTTGCATTTCTCTTTCGGTTCTTGTTTCTAACCAATTCACCGCAAGCGTTTCTGCACTCACTACTTTTGATTTAAATGTTGCCGGAATTTTTTGCATCAACTCATTGTAATCTGTTACATCCAATCCATCAGCATGACCAAAATGAGCAGATGTATTAATGCCGATCTTCTTTGGATTTCTTGTTGTGATGATATTCATCAACGCATCCCATTGGTCAGGAAACTTCTGCATATCCCATTCGGCCTTGATATTCTCACCCACATTGTAACGGGCAATGGCCAGTTTCTCAAAAATTTTCTTTTCTGGATTGTTATAAAAAACAATGATCGTTCTGCGGCGGGCCGAGATCCATGTTGATGGCAGCATGGTGCGAATCACAGGGTCTTCATTATATTCTCTTGAAACAATGACCCACAGATCAATGCCATTTCGTTCCATCAGAACCGGTAACAGGTTATTAAACCGATCGGCCAGTATTTCATCAATGACTTTGGCCTGTTCCCGAAGTGGTAGTACCTGGGCAGATGCAACATGAAATAAACTGATGAACAGGAGGAGAAAAAGTTGTTTCAGCATAACCGTATTTTTATGCCGAATGTAATACAGGAATATTGATGTGTGGCTGATAAAAAGACAACTGGTAGGAAAAGCCGTTAAATGGATTTTTATATTATCTTCGCAAATCTTCTACAAAAGAAAAGGTCAACTGTAGAAACAGCCGACCGTTAACGATTGCTTGCCATATAAAAAAAGAGTTCTTTCGATTTTGTTACAGCTTTCGCTGTAAATCAACCCGGCCGTTAATGATACTTGCTCCACGATTGCTTGCCATATTTTTTTCAAGCCTGATTGATGATGTAAAAGTAACCATGTGCTACCTGCGCATCAAATCAAATAGCACTTGTTTTTATGATGGCAAAGTCCGCTAAAAACAAGAAAACGCTTGTTGATAAAGGCTTTCACGAAATAAAAATATTATGGCCAACCGATTTTCCGATACATTATTTCAATTGGTTCACTCACTGGAAAAGGCAGAAAAACGACATTTTAAACTCTATATCAAACGAAGTTCCTCTAATGAAGACCTCAAAATCATCCAGCTTTTTGATGCCCTGGATAAAATGCAGGAGTATGATGAAACCGTCTTACTCAAAAAGTTAACCGATAACAGCAAAACCAAGCTGGCGAATCTTAAAACCCATTTATATAAAGAACTCCTTGCCAGCTTACGGTTACTCAAAACAGGTGAAAATGTTGATCTGCAGTTGAGTGAACACCTCGACAATGCCCGTCTGCTTTATAATAAAGGATTAAAGCAACAAAGCTTGCGCATTATTGAAAAAGCAAAAGAAGTAGCAAGAGCCAATCAAAAATTTAATACACTGGTGCAGTTGATTTCTTTAGAAAAGAAAATAGAAATTCTGCACATTACACGCAGTACAACAGAAAAGACAGAAAAAATGGCGGAAGAGGCTTTGGAGGTGAGCAGCCATATTGATCGTGTAACAAGGTTTTCTAATCTGGCTTTATTGCTTTACCGCTGGTATGTGATCAATGGCCACGCAAGAAATGAAGAAGATGAAAAAGATATCAAAGTATTTTTTAAAGATTACCTGCCCAAAGATCTTACACTCGTAAGTGGCTTTTATGAAAAATTATATCTCTATCAAAGTTATTGCTGGTATGCTTTTATACGCCAGGATTTTTTAATGTATTACCGTTATTCACAAAAGTGGGTTGATCTCTATGAAGAAAATCCTTTTTTGAAAACAGTTGAAACCGGTCATTATATTAAAGGCATGCATACCTTACTGAATGCACATTTTGATTTGCGCAATTTTCAGATGTTTGATTTGGCATTGAAGCAGTTTGAAGATTATGCAAAAACACAGGAAGCCAATATTCATGATAACTTCCGAACACATACCTCAATTTATATCAACAGTGCCAAGATCAACGGACACTTAATGAAAGGTACTTTTAAAGAAGGATTGAAACTGGTAGCAGAAATTGAAGAGAAGTTAAATGAATACTCCCTGTTTGTTGATCAACATCGTATTCTTGTTTTCAACTATAAAATTGCATCGCTTTATTTCGGCAGCGGTAATTATACAAAAGCATTGGATTATCTGCAACGCATCATCAATGGACCCATGACCCTGCGTATCGATTTACAATGCTATGCACGCCTGATGCATATGCTTTGCCATTACGAATTAGGAAATTATGAACTGCTTGATTCTTTAGGAAAATCGGTGCATCGTTTTATGGCCAAGATGAAAAACTTAACGGTAGTGGAAGAAGCGATGTTTCGTTTTTTAAAGAATAGTTATAAGTCACCTGAGCAGATCAGGGAAGCTTTGAAAAAATTTCTGCAGCAGATCAAACATCTTGAAACCAGCAGGTTTGAAACAAGATCATTCGCATATCTCGATATCATTTCCTGGCTTGAAAGCAAAGTGCAGGGAAAAACAATGGGAGAAATTATTTATACCAAGTACAAACAAGGAAAGAAAAGAAAGTATTAAGCAATGTGATTGGTAGGGGAAAAAACAGATTGCTTCGTGCCTCGCAATGACGTAAACTATATTTTCATCAATTTTTCAACCGCCTGTTGCAAGGTTTTATTTTGTTTGCTGAAACAAAAACGCAACACTTTATCATCTTTATGATCATGATAAAAAGCAGAAAGCGGAATAGTGGCAACGCCTGCTTCTTTTGTTAAGCGGATCGCCAGGTCTTTATCAGCTTCATCGCTGATGCGGCCATAGCTGGCGCAAATAAAATAACTGCCGTGTGTAGTGAGCAGATCAAACTTAGTATTCTTCATCAGCTCAATAAAATAATCCCGTTTCTGTTGCATAAAACGTGGAAGTGAGAGGTATGCTTCTTTGTTTTTTAAATACTCTGCCAATGCTGCCTGTGCCGGTGTAAAACAACTGAAGGCGTTAAACTGGTGTACTTTTCTATATTCTTTCATTAACGCTGCAGGTGCAATGCAATAACCCAGTTTCCACCCGGTACAGTGATAGGTTTTACCAAACGAGAAACAAACAAAACTCCGCTCCAGTAATTCAGGATATTTCAACATGCTTTCATGCGGCATTTCATCATAGATGAGATGTTCATATACTTCATCGCTTACAATAAAAATATTTGTATTGGCTACAACCTGTTTCAACTCCTCAATATCATTTTTATCCAGTACACTGCCTGTTGGGTTATGCGGCGAGTTAATGATGATTGCTTTTGTTTTGGTAGTGATGGATGAACGAACAAGATCCCAATCAATTTTATAATCAGGATAGGTTAATGGTAAGGGAATAGCAATGCCTCCATTGATCTCGATGTTGGGAATATAACTGTCGTAAGCAGGTTCAAATAAAATCACTTCATCGCCGGGACGAAGAATGGTTGTAAATGCTGAATAGATTGCATAGGTGCCGCCGGGAGTGATGGTAATCTCTGTATCAGGATTGAGTTTTGTTTGATACAGGTGCTGCGCTTTTTCAGCAATAGATTCCCGCAAGCTGATCAACCCGGGCATTGGTGCATATTGATTATGCCCCTGCTTCATGGCTTCATATACTTTGGCCGTGAGTTCTTCGCTCATGGGATAATCAGGAAAGCCTTGACCAAGATTCACTGCCTTGTGTTCTGTTGCCAATGTACTCATCACCGTGAAGATGGTAGTGCCAACGTTGGGAAGTTTGGATTGAATATGTGGATTCATTTTTTGTTTTGTGATAATATAAAAATAGTACTCATGATTAACGAACCTGTATATTCTAATTTACCCAACAGGCATCTCCGCATCATCCACCCACAATTTTGCATACTCTTCTTTCCATGGATGCTTCCAGCGTTTATGGCTCCATAAATAAAGCTCAGGCTGGAGACGGATCTTTTCTTCGAGATGACGCACATATTGCCTGATCAATTCTCCATCGGGCAATGCTTTGGGATCTTCGCACAACAGGAAATAATCAAAATGATAATGTCCTCTTTTCTTTTTGGTAGTGGTCATCATTACCACCGGTATGTTTTGACCCCGTGCAAATTTTTCAGGACCTTTTACAAAACCTGCAGGCTTGTTTAAAAAATTTAACCAGTATGCATTATTAGGAGTTACAGGACGTTGATCACCGGCAAGCACCAACAGGTATTGTTTTTTACGCCAGGGAATAATGGCTCTTGCCATATCGTTGCTTGATAATAACGGATTGCCCCACCTGCCCCTGATATAAAAGATCAAACGGTTCATGATCTTGTTATTCTGCGGTAAGTAAACCGTCAAAACTGTATAGGGCTGATTGATGCCTGCATGCAGCGTCATGATTTCCCAGTTAAAAAAATGACCAAGATTCAACTGTACTGCTTTGCCCGTTGCAAATAATTGTTGAAACACTTCAAAGTTACCTGTAGTGCGTTTGTTCAACGACTGTTTGCTGATGGAAAGCAGTTTGATGGTTTCAATCCAGTTGTCGGTAAAGTTGTGATAGAATTTTTTTGCAATCGCCTTTCGTTCCTCCTCTGTTTTTTCGGGAAGAGCCTGTTTTATATTAGCCAATACCACCTCTTTGCGATATCGGAAAACAGAAGACAGCAGGAAAGCAACAACATCAGAAAACAAATACAAAACCCTCATCGGGAGTAAGGAAAAAATATACAGCAAGCCAAATATGAGTTGATACATCAGTTAAAAAATTCAGAAGTAAGATTCAGGGTTTCTGTTCATGTTCTGTTTATACAAAATCCATTGCCGGTAATTGGTAAAAATACAAAGGCGGCAATGAATCGTTACACAATTTTAACCATTCCTTGTAACATTCACAGTTTCTGTTTTACTGTAAACCAATAGCCATTTTATAACCCTACCTTGTAAAAAACAATTATGGAAAAAAGAATACTGGGAATCATCTTATCTCTGTTGGGTGTGGCCGGATTAATTTATGCCGGCTTTAGTTTTATAAATGGAGGAACAGATACCAGAAATATCAAAACCATTATTTTCGCAGGCGTTGTAGGTGCCATTTTCTTTTTTGCCGGTATCGGCCTCATCAGGAACACAAAAGACAAAGCTACCTGAGTCATTATTTCTTCTCCCCGTTTAAAATATTTTTTTTTACGATCTTTATTTTTTGTGAAACAACTCATCACAATAAGCAGTTGTAAAAATCATATCTTTCTGTTCAAATATTAATTACCATGATTGCCCGTCGTAAATTCCTGCAACGATCTGCTATGCTTGCCGCTGGAGGATTAATACTTCCTGTTATTGATAACAAAGCCTTTGCTATTTTCAAAAACCGTTTTTCTGCCGCCGACCAGGTAAACCTTGCAGCAATTGGTATTAATGGAATGGGATGGAGTAATGTAATGGCTGCATTAAAAGTTCCCGGTGTTAATCTTGTTGCTTTGTGCGATGTTGATAAAAATGTTTTGGATAAACGATTGGCTGATCTCACAAAAAACAAAGTGGACATTTCCAGCATCAAAACATATGGCGATTACCGGAAACTGCTGGAGCAAAAAGATATTGATGCAGTCATTATTGGTACACCCGATCACTGGCATGCACTCATGATGATTCATGCCTGTGAAGCAGGTAAAGATGTGTATGTTGAAAAACCTGTTGGTAATTCCATTATTGAATGCAACAGAATGGTTGCTGCACAAAAACGATACAATAAAATAGTGCAGGCAGGTCAATGGCAAAGAAGTCAGCAGCATTTCAAAGACGCCATCGATTTTGTGCATAGCGGAAAGCTGGGAAATATCCGCACTGCAAAAGTGTGGAGCTATATTGACTGGAAACAACCACTTTCTGTAATACCTGATTCACCCGTTCCTGCAGGAGTGGATTATACCAATTGGCTGGGACCTGCGCAGATGCGGCCTTTCAATGAAAACCGTTTTCATTTTACGTTTCGATGGTTCTGGGATTATGCCGGTGGCCTCATGACCGATTGGGGTGTACACTTACTGGATTATGCATTGATGGGTATGAAAGCAGATGTGCCCAAATCAATTGTTGCGCTGGGTGGTAAATTTGCCAAACCCGATTCAGCAGATGAAACACCTGATACATTAATGGCCCTGTATGAATTTGATCAGTTTAATATCATCTGGGATCATGCAGTTGGAATTGGCAATGGTAATTATGGCCGTGATCATGGCATTGCTTTTATTGGCAACAATGGTACGCTGGTGCTCAACCGTGGCGGATGGGAAGTGATTGAAGAAAAAAGAAATACCAACAAAGTGTTGGTCCCTTTTGCTAAATCGGTTGATAATGGACTGGATAAGCATTGGGAAAATTTTATTGGCGCTGTACGTTCACGTAAGTATGAAGAGCTTCATTGCCCTATTGAAGCAGGTGCTCATGTAGCAACAGTTTCGCAAATGGGAAATATTGCTTATCGCAGCAAACAAAAATTAAACTGGAACAAAGAAAAAGGAATGTTCACAGATAAGGCGATCAATAAAGAATATTTAATGAGCAGTTATCATAATGGATATAAGTTGCCGAAAGTATAATGATTGATTATTGAAGTCTTGCTGAATAAGTTCCAACCAGTGTACGTCGGCTCAAATTTTATTTGCTTTTTTCTTTCCTTTTACTAACTCATAAAAATGATCAATCCATTCTTTGATAAGTTTTGATGCAACTGAACCATCCACAACAATTGTTTTCCAGTGTTAGCTGCAACCCTGTTAGACACTTCCCGTTAACTAATCGGGCATTTTTTACGACACTTCAAAACAGCTTTGTAATCTTCATGACAATTTTGTATTTAAGTATTTGCTTAAATAAGTAATCTTTACTACTTTTGATCCGACAAACAAATTTGACAATGGCAAACGACACTTGCATACGGTTACAGGCAGACATAATACAAATTAAAAATTGCCGTGAAAAATTAAAGGCTAACTCAAAATCATTTTTGCAGTTGGGGCAGGTTCTTGCTTTGGCAGGTAACGAGGTGCGACTAAAAATAATGTTTCTACTTGAAGAAGAAAATGAACTTTGCCCTTGCGACCTAAGCGACATTTTGGGTATGAGTATTCCGGCCATTTCTCAACACCTACGCAAACTAAAAGACGGCAACATCATTGAAGCGAGAAAAGTAGGACAAACTATTTTCTATTCTTTACGCAGCGAACATTTAAAAACTTTAAGACCGTTTTTTAAAATTATCAATCAACAAAATTTGGCGACCGTATGACAACGACAACAAAAAACAGTAAAGGTTGGGTTGCAGGACTGTTGACAGCAGTTGCAGCTTCACTTTGCTGCATCACACCAATTTTAGCATTGTTGGGTGGTGCAAGTGGACTTGCTTCTTCACTTTCGTGGATTGAACCGTTTAGATCTTACTTAATTGGTGTGACCGTTTTAGTTTTTGCATTTGCGTGGTATCAAAAACTTAAGCCACAAAAGCAAGTGGACTGCGATTGTGAAGCAGACAATAAAAAATCATTTTGGCAATCAAAATCATTTTTGGCTATCGTTACAGTGGTTGCAGGACTGTTAATTGCATTTCCTTATTACGCAAAAATATTTTATCCAAAACCACAACAAGCAAAAGTTATTATTGTTGATAAAAGCAATATACAGACAGCGGAATTTAAAATAAAAGGTATGACCTGTGAAGGCTGTACAGAACATATAAACAACGAACTTTCAAAAACATCGGGTGTGATTGAGTTCAATACTTCTTACGAAAAAGGCAACAGTCTTGTAAAGTTTGACAACAGTAAAACTTCCGTTGACAGCCTTGCATCCGTCATCAATAAAACTGGCTATAAAGTAACTTCTCAATCTGTAATCAACAACTAATGAACAAAACTATCATACTTCAATCTGTTATTACTTGCCCCATTTGTGGACACAGACAAGAAGAAACAATGCCAACAGATGCTTGCCAGTATTTTTATGAGTGTTCAAGTTGCAAGACACGACTTAAACCAAAAGAAGGCGACTGTTGCGTCTATTGCAGTTACGGGAATGTAAAATGTCCACCAATGCAATTGGGAACATCCTGCTGTTCGTAGCGACGAAGGGTATGCAGCTAGCGAGGTTTTTTATTTACCCGCCTCCCGAAGTCTCGTACGGAGGGCAGGTGTGATAACCGGGCAATACACAACTATACTGTTCTCTTAATTCCAGCGCCAATTCCGGATCACATTTTACATTAAAGCGCATTCTGTATCAAGCGGCAATAATAAAAAAAAATTGCTGTTTACTTTAAATACAATTACATCCGGGCCAAAGGAACCGTTTCTTCTGCACCTGGTTTCGTCAGGCAGTATTCACGGATTGTTTCAATATGCATGCAGCGGTTGTAATGGTTTTTGAGTCATGAAGGTATGAACAGGATATTTCTTTCTGTGCTGATGGTTTGTTTCCTCTTTTTTTCCTGCAACAAGGAAGAGGAACAGGTACATTATGATTGTGGCCCTACACCTATGTGTACGCATATTGCGTGCATCGCATACTGGACTAATTTCAGTTTTTCATTGGTTGATAAAGTAACCGGTAAAGATCTTGTCTTTGGCAGTAATACTGCTTTAACGTCGGCTGATGTAAAACTCTTTGTAAAGACTAACTCGCCCTATCGTGAAGTAAATCTTTGGGCTGATAGCACAAACAATGTACTACGTACAATGATTGGTGCTGATACCATGGCAATCCAGATCAAAAATGAACCTCTGCAATATTTGCTTGTAAAAACATTTTGCGGTGACTGTTGCAGCAGAACAGCAGTTGAAATCTTGTATGAAGGACAGTTACTTGCTGCTGATAAAAACAAAACCTTCCGCATTAAACGATAGAATTATTCACACAGAGTCACAGAGTTCATGGAGAAATAAAATTGAATTCTTACTCTGTGTTCTCCGTGGTCTCTGTGTGCAACCTGCTTAACGCAACTTCAGCATCGCTTCTTTCAGCTTTCCTAAAAATTCAGGGATCTCTTCTTTCAGGCAGGTGCCAACACTCAATCTGTACCAGGGAGAATTTTTTTCAGCTCCAAATACATAAAAGGGAACAATGGCCAGTTTTGCTTCATCTAATAAATACTGTGTTACATCGGCCTGCGTTTCCAGGATGGCACCATCGCTTTTTTTCTTTCCGGTGAGATCAACTTTGATCGTAAGATAAATTCCTCCCTGTGGTGATAGTATATCTACATTGAATCCTTCTTCTTTTAATTGTGTGATGCCTTTTGCAATTTCAACCAACCGGTATTCAATTTCTTTTTTAAAGCTGATGAGATAACGATCAATATTTTCATGTTGCAATAAATAATTGGCTGTTGCTTTTTGTTCGGCCATGGGTGCCCATGCCCCTACATGAGAAAGAATGGCTTTTATTTTTGATATGATCAGTTCCGGGCCAAATGCCCAACCCACTCTTACTCCTGTTGCTGCAAATACTTTACTGATACCATCAACAAAAACAGTTACTTCTTTCATAGCCGGTCGTAACATAACAGGATTGTAATGTTTATTGTCGCCAAAGGTTAATGTCCAGTACATCTGGTCGAACATGAGAAAAAGTTTTTTCTCATTCGCTTGTCTGCTTTTATTTTCTTCCAGAATCAAATCGCATATTTTTTCCAGCTCCGCTTTGGGGAACATGGTTCCTGTTGGATTTTGTGGAGTACATAAACAAAGCAATATTGCTCCTTTCAGATGCGGTTTTATTTCTTCTGCCGTTGGCATAAAGTTATTTTCAGGCGTTGCTTCAATAACAATATGCTGCGCCCCGTTAAAATGAGTATAGTGATTATTGTTCCAGGAAGGAGCGGCATAAATCACTTTATCTCCATTATCAACAAGTGCTCTGAAGATGGAATAGATCAACGGGCGGCCACCTGCTGCAATTTGAATTTCGTTGATGTTATAGTCAAGTTCCTGTCTTTCTTTTAAAAGCTGCGAAACACTTTGTCTTAACTCAACAATGCCCTCGGCAGCAGGATAAGTAGTGAAGTTGTTTTTATACGCTTCAACAATCTCTTGTTCCAGCTCTTGCGGAATAGGAAAAACATGACTGTCGAAATCACCAATGGTGAAGTTGTAAATCCGTTCGCCGAGGCGGATGCGTTCTTTAATCTGGTTGCCCAGCTTTACAATTTCGGAGCCCACTAATGTTTCGGAGAGATGAGATAGTTTCATTTGCCTTCAGTTATTAAGAAAGCGCAAAAGTAATTGTTATTGAAGAAACGGCAGGGCATCGGGCTTACTGAAAGAAATCAACAAACAGGCAGATGTTTTGAAATGAAAATCTTCTTTCCAGGGTTAAAAACTACTGTCATTTTCAGAAAATAAGTTGATAATTTAACCCTTATCTTGCAGCTTTAACAGGTAATTATTCATTATCTTCCACGCTATAAATCAGAACAGTCTTATGAAGTTTATCGTTTCGTCTTCGGCTTTACTGAAACAACTGCAACAGATCAACGGTGTTATCAATGCCAACACCGTGTTGCCCATTCTCGAAGATTTTTTATTTGAGATCAATAAGAACAGGCTCACCGCTGTAGCTACCGACCTTGAAACAGTGATGAAGATCCACATGGATATTGAAGCCAAAGACAATGGCCGTGTGTGTATTCCTGCAAGAATTTTAATGGATACATTAAAGAACCTGCCCGATCAGCCATTGACTTTTAATATTGATAAGAATTTTGCTGTGGAGATTACCAGCGATAATGGTAAGTATAAAGTGATGGGCGAAAATCCGGATAACTTTCCCAAAGAACCAGTTGCGGATGATACCACTTCCTTTACAACAACATCCACTGCATTGGTAACTGCTATCAACAAAACTCTGTTTGCTGTAAGTAATGACGATCTGCGTCCGGCTATGACGGGTGTATATTTTGAACTGGATAAAAAAGGATTAACATTTGTTGCAACAGATGCTCATCGTTTGGTTCGTTACAAACGCACCGATGTAAGTTGCCCCAAGAGCGAAAATTTTATTGTTCCCAAAAAGCCGTTGAACTTATTAAAAACAGCTTTGCCTGATAATGAGGATGAAATCACACTCTCTTATAACAGTAATCATTTGTTTGTGATACATGGTACCACAGAATTAGTTTGCCGTTTGATTGATGCAAGATTCCCTGATTACAAAGTGGTAATCCCTGCTGATAATCCTTACAGTTTAATTGCCGGTCGTAATGATCTGGCCGGAGC
>JAYUTS010000232.1:0-2779 GCA_043754995.1 Chitinophagaceae bacterium | reverse complement strand
CATACTTCTTTGGTGATATGATCCTGCATGCCTCTTGCATTTTCTCTTGCTTTTTTGATGAGACACTTTAAAGAGTTGGTGTTTGATTGTTGTGTAATTAAATATTGTAATGACCTGGCAGTAGTATAATCAAATGAATTGATCTCCTCTTCTTTTAAATTGCCAAAGATCTGCAACACAGGTTTCCAGGAATGCTCATTATAAGGCCCTTTATCGAATGATAAAACATAATTTGTATATAGTACACGCAACAACCCTTCAGCCCGTTCCATATAACGGTTCATCCAGAACATCGAATCGGCAACTCTGCTTAGCATTTGTTATAATGGGTAATTTGTTAATTGATAAATGATAATTTCTTTTCTGCCATCGAAAAACAAAAGCTTCACAACTGTTTTACTCTAACACATAGGGTTCTTACATCGTATCTCGTACATCCAACTTCATACATTGTATTAATCCACTACCCAGGTATCCTTACTGCCACCACCCTGCGATGAGTTGACAACTAATGATCCTTCTCTCAATGCCACTCTTGTTAATCCTCCTGGAACAATTTTTATTCCATCGGGTCCGCACAAGGCATAAGGACGCAGATCAACATGTCGTGGTTTTAATTGTCCGTCAATAAAACAGGGAACAGTTGATAATTGAATAATCGGTTGTGCAATAAACTCTCTTGGATGTTTTTCAATTTCAATTTTCATGTCATTGATTTCTTCATCGCTGGCTTTATTACCCATCAACATTCCATATCCGCCACTTTGATTGGTTCTTTTCACCACCATACCCCCCATGTTTTTAAATACATGTTTACGTTCATCTTCATTACTCATCTGGTAAGTTGGAATATTGGGCAAGATCGGTTCTTCGTTCAGATAATAGTTGATCATGGCGGGTACGTAAACATACACAGCTTTATCATCGGCAACACCATTGCCAACAGCATTGGCCAGAGCAACCGTACCTTTTCTGTAAGCACCCATAATACCAGGTACACCCAATACACTATCCGGCCGGAATAATAAAGGGTCCATGAACTCATCATCAATCCGTCGATAGATAACATCTACTGGTTGCAATCCGCCTGTTGTTTTCATAAACACTTTATGCTTTTCAATAACCAGGTCTTTTCCTTCTACCAATTGAATACCCATTTGGCGTGCAAGAAAAGTATGTTCATAATAAGCAGAATTATAAATGCCCGGTGTGAGCAGCACAACTGTTGGATTGGAAACGGGTCTTGGTGATAATGCCATTAAATTATTATGCAGTAACAAGGGATAATTATTCACCATGCGCACATTGGCATTGGATAAGAGTTCAGGAAATAAGCGTTTGGTAACTTCCCTGTTCTCCAGCATATATGAAACGCCTGAAGGGGTACGAAGGTTATCTTCCAGGATGTAAAAAGTGCCATCCTGGCCCCGGATCAAATCAATTCCTGAAATATGAACAAAAATATTATAAGGAACTTTTATTCCTGCCACTTCACGCATATAATGCGGACAGGATGAAATCAGTTCAGCAGGAATGATCTTGTCTTTAATGATCTGCTGTTCACTGTAAATGTCTTTCAGAAAAAGGTTCAGTGCTTTTAAGCGTTGCTGTATTCCTTTTTCAACATGATCCCATTCTGCTGCAGTAATGATGCGGGGCAATATATCAAATGGGAAAATGCGTTCAATGCCGGCATCATCAGCGTAAACAGTGAACGTAATTCCCTGGTTCATGAACAACTCGCCTGCCAGTTTTGACTTGAGATAAAGTTCTTCAATACTATGTGTACTAATGTTTTCAACTAATTTCTGATAAGGTGCACGGATGCTGTTGTTATGCTGCATTTCATCAAATAAATGATGATCCGGGCTGTATTGTTGTATCAGTTGGTCAATGCTCATAATCAGTTTTCAAAATAATAAAAAAGAGTTGTTGCTTACAAAATCATGTATGGCAAACAACTCTGCTTAAAAATAAGGAAGATCGGTGACTTTTATGCAACGCTCATTAAATATTCTTTCAGTTGTGTAAATGACGCCTCCATTTTTAATGATTGTTTTGGCAGATGGATCATTTGCTGCACTACCTCGGGTAAAGGAATTTTTTGATTCAACACGGGTTCTACCACATCATAAAATTTTACCGGATGGGCCGTTTCAAGAAAGATGCCGTTTGATGCTTCTGATTCTTTTGCCAGGTAACGTTCCAAGGCAAGAAAACCAACTGCACCATGCGGATCAAGCACATAGCCATTTTCTTCATACACCCGTTTCATGGTTGTTCTTGTTTCGTCATCCGTAATACTTACGCTGCTGAACTTTTCTTTTAACTGCGGAAACTGTTGATGAAACAATTCCAATATCCGTACAAAGTTGCTGGGGTTGCCCACATCCATGGCATTGCTGATCGTTGCTACTGCAGTTTTTGGCTGGTATTGCTGCGATTGCATATAAGCAGGCACAATATCATTGGCGTTGCAGGCAGCAATAAAATGTTGTACAGGCAATCCACTCATATGTGCTAAAATGCCTGCACAAATATTACCAAAGTTGCCACTTGGGACAGAGATAACAGGTGGCTGGCCTTTTTCTTTCCATTGTTTGTAAGCAAAGAAATAATAAAACTGCTGTGGTAACCATCTTGCAACATTTATTGAATTGGCTGACGTAAGAAATAACTGTTTGTTCAATTCAAGATCAGTAAATGCCTGTTTTACCATTTGCTGACAATCATCAAATGTCCCTTTTACTTCCAGCGCATGAATATTGTTACCGAGTGT
>JAYUTS010000231.1:0-2783 GCA_043754995.1 Chitinophagaceae bacterium | reverse complement strand
GTATGTTTTTTCTAAATCCTGCAGATTACCCTCTATATGCTACTTTAATCAATACATTCAAGACATGGGATAAAAAAGGAACAGCAGAAAGCAAAGGGGCTACTATTTTTTTACTGACCTATAAATTTCTTTCTGCAAAACCCTGGGGAAGGGTGCAGCGTATTGTCACAAAAACTGAAGCTGTTGAAACATATAAATATGTGTATGATTATATGATGATGCATTTCGGCAAAACTGATCTGGCATTGGGCGATATTCAAAAATTAGTGCGTGGAACTAAAGAATGGCCGCTCTGGGGCTTTCCGGATTTGCTTTCACCACAATGGACATCTCCTCATAAAGATGGCAAGTTGAAATCAACAGGAGGTGATGGCCTGATCATGTTTATCCGTTTTCAAAAAGAAGGATTGCCAATCATTGAAACTGTGAATATGTATGGTGCTTCTGCAAAGCCAGGCAACAAACATTTTGATGACCAGGTGGAAATGTATTTACAACAGAAAACAAAAAAGATGACGCTTAATAAAGAAGAAGTGTATAAAAATGCGGAACGGATTTATCATCCGGGAGAATGATCAATTCTTCTTAAGGATGCCGGAAAGGCGATAAGACGGGAAAAAGATGATCAGTGTTGTATTCTTCCCGACTTCCCGTCTTACCGGCAAAAAATATTTGAGGTTGTTTCAATTATGAACAACATTTTATTTACTCCAGCTCACATTCCCAACATTCACATCCTTTGAATTACCTCCAATCATAATCTGAAATTCTCCTGCTTCCCAATCAAACTTCAATTCATTATTATAAAAACGCAGATCGTTTGTTGTAATGACAAATGAAACTGTTTTGCTTTCGCCTGCCTGCAACAAAATTTTCTGGAAACCTTTTAATTCTTTCACCGGCCTCACAACAGAACCAACCATATCCCTGATATACAATTGCACTACTTCTTCACCTGCGTATTGACCGGAGTTGGTAACAGTAACTGTAACTTTCAGTTGATCATTTCCTTTTAAAGCAGTTTTACTAAATTGAAGTTTACTGTAATCAAAACTTGTATAACTCAAGCCATACCCAAATGGAAACTTGGGGCTGTTGGGCAAATCAATATAGGCCGATACATAGTTGAGATCTTTTTCATTTTTTGCGGGGCGACCTGTATTATAATAATTATAGTAGATAGAAATTTGTCCTTCTGTTCTTGGAAATGTCATGGGTAATTTACCGGAAGGATTATAATCTCCAAACAAAACATCCGCAATAGCATTGCCTGCTTCTGTACCCAACCACCATGTATAAAGAATAGCAGGCACATGATCAGCAGTCCAGTTAAAAATCAACGGTCTGCCTGCGCTGATCAACACAACAACCGGTTTACCTGTTGCCATCAATGCTTTGATCAATTCTTCCTGCACACCCGGCAATTGAATACTGCTGCGGCTTTTGGCCTCACCACTCATATCTCTTGCTTCACCCACACTAACAATGATGATATCTGCATTGTTAGCCGCATCAATTGCTTCCTGGAAACCTGCACGACTCGTATCGGTAATACCGCAACCTTTTGCATAGATCATCTTGGAGCCTGTGCTTAATTTATTTTGAATACCAGCCCACAAGGTTTTAATTCTTGCCGTATCATCGGCCCAATCATAACTCCAGAAACCTAAATTGTCTTTCACGCCTTTTGCAAACGGTCCGATGACAGCAATGGTTTTTGTTTGCTTGCTGATGGGCAGCAAACCCACCCCTGCACCCCTCCCATGAGGGGATTCATTTTTTAATAACACAATACTTTTCTTCGCCATATCTCTTGCGGCCAGTAAATGGGCGGCATTGTTCCACTGTTCTTTTTCCCTTGCTTCATTGCAGAATTTAAACGGATCATCAAACAACCCCATTTCAAATTTCTTTTTTAATATCCGGCGCACAGCATCATCAATTACACTCATCTTTACTTTTCCTTCTTTCACCATTCTTGCTAAATGTTGAATATAACTTCTGCTTTCCATGTCCATATCACTACCTGCATTGGCAGCAAGCATGGCCGCATGTGCGTTATCTTTTGCATAACCATGATTGATCATTTCGCCCACACTTCCCCAATCACTCACAATAAAACCGGTAAACTTCCATTTGTTCTTCAACAGATCCCTTTGTAGAAAAGTATTTCCGGTTGCGGGAATTCCATTGAGATCATTAAATGAATTCATGAATGTTGCAGCACCTGCATCAAGCGCTGCTTTAAATGGTGGCAGGTATAATTCATACAGTGTACGCATACTCAAATCAACAGAATTATAATCTCTTCCACCAACTGCTGCACCATACGCTGCAAAATGTTTTACACAAGCCATTACTGCATTTGTATTGCCAAAGCCTTTTCCCTGGAAACCTTTTACTCTTGCTTTTGCAATGATGCTTCCGAGATAAGGATCTTCACCGGCACCTTCCATAACTCTTCCCCAGCGTGGATCACGGCTGATATCAACCATGGGTGCAAAGGTCCAGTGAATACCTGCTGCCGATGCTTCAATGGCTGCTATTCTTGCACTTCGTTCAATTGCTTCTATATCCCAACTCGCTGCTTCGGCTAAAGGAATAGGAAATGTTGTGCGGTAACCATGAATTACATCCTGTCCAAACAGCAAGGGAATTTTTAATCTTGATTGCATGGCTACCTGCTGCAATGTTCTTGTATGATCTACACCCGTTACATTAAGCATGCTGCCAACCATTCCTTTACGGATCTGGTTTTGTTTATCTCCATCCTGGGTAATGGG
>JAYUTS010000230.1:0-6216 GCA_043754995.1 Chitinophagaceae bacterium | reverse complement strand
TCTTTACGGGCATTTTATCCATGGTACTTTTTAAATTTTTTGGTTGATGGAACGTATAATCCTTGCATCAAAATCACCCAGGCGCCGGCAATTATTAGAGTGGGCCGAAATTCCATTTGATGTAATTGTAAAGGACACCGATGAAATGTATCCGGCTTCACTTGCTATTGAAAAAGTGCCTGTTTATATTGCCAGGAATAAAGCATTGGCGGTGAAAGATGAATTAAGTCATGATCGGTTGATCCTCGCTGCCGATACCGTTGTGGTGCTGAAAGAAAAAGTCATTGGCAAACCAGCTAACAAAGAAGAGGCGGTGAAGATACTCAGGGCATTATCGGGCCAAATACATTTAGTAATTACAGGAGTTGTGATTATGAAAGAGGAAACAGAAATTGCCTTTGCCGATATCACCGAAGTAGAATTTCATTCATTAACTGATCAGCAAATAAAATATTACGTTGAGCATTACCAGCCATTTGATAAAGCAGGTGCTTATGCCATTCAGGAGTGGATTGGGGTGATAGGTATTAAAAGAGTACATGGCGATTTTTATAATGTAATGGGCTTGCCTGTAAGCAGGGTAGTAAAAGCATTGGCACAGTTTGCAAATTGACATACAAATTTGAAAATGATTGCTTGAGAATACAATTTTCATTTGCTACTTTGTAAATGATTCGTTAGGCTTATTTTCCAAAACAACAGATCTCCAAATTTCAAATTCTTCTGCTATGAATGAACGCCTGCTCCAATTCATCTGGCAACAGCTTTATTTTAATAAGGAACAGCTCAGCACACAAGACGGGCAATCATTGCAAATTCTTTTCCAGGGTACACTCAACAACAACCAGGGTCCAGATTTTTTAAATGCCAAACTACTCATCAACAATATTACCTGGGCCGGTAATGTAGAGCTGCATATGAAAACCAGCGATTGGGAAAAACATGGTCATACCAATGATGAACATTACAACAATATTATTCTGCATGCAGTTTGGGAACACGATGAAGATGACATGCAAACCATTCCTGTGCTGGAGCTGAAGAACCGCATATCATCATCCCTGTTGCAACGATACGATGAACTCATGCAGCAAAACAGCTTCATTCCATGCGAAGATCAACTGTCAGTTGTATCAGAACTTATATGGAGCAACTGGAAAGAACGAATGATTGCTGAGCGGTTATATGAAAAGAATGAAAAGATCAATCAACTGCTCAAAGAAACCAATCAGCATTGGGAAGAAACATTCTGGCAACTGCTGGCAAGAAATTTCGGTATCACAGTAAATGCAGATGCATTTGAAGCAATTGCCAAAACAATACCTGTTACAATTTTAGCCAAACATAAAAACCATATCCACCAGTTAGAAGCCTTGTTGCTGGGGCAGGCAGGGTTACTGGATGAAGTATTTACGGAGGACTATCCCATTATGTTGCAAAAAGAATATCAGTTCCTGCGAAAGAAACATCAACTGGAGCCAGCCAAACAATTGCTCCATTTTTTAAGGATGAGACCGGGTAATTTCCCATCTATCCGTTTGGCACAACTGGCGATGCTCATTCATCAATCAAGCCATTTGTTTTCAAAAATTACAGAAGCACAGGATTTCAACAGCATCAAACAATTATTGGCCGTAACCGCAAACGACTACTGGCATTATCATTATATGATCAATGAACCAACTGGTTTTAGAAAAAAACATTTAGGCAATATGATGATTGAAAATATCCTTATCAATACCATCATCCCTGTATTGTTTGCATACGCTCAACATCATAACAACGAACAACTGAAACAAAAAGCCATTCAATGGTTACAGCAATTGCCGAAAGAAAAAAACAGTATCACAAAAAAATGGGAGGAAGCCGGTATTGCACATCAATCAGCATTCGATTCGCAGGCTTTGTTGTATCTCAAAAAAAATTACTGCCACAAAAAACTTTGCTTAAGCTGTGCAATCGGCAACAGCATTCTTAAAAAACAGCTTACCAGTTAAAAACAACATGCTGATCGATATCTGTATGCAGGCTTCTGGCAACAGGGCAGGTGATGGCTGCATTTTGTAAAATTGTTTTCTGCTTTTCATCTAATTGCAGGTGAGGCGGGAAATGAAAGATGACATCCACAGCCCCGATGCGACGGGGATCGCTTTTCATATGTTTTTGAATATCCATTTTCACACCTTCCAGGTCAATCTGCATATCCCTGGCTTTAATTCCCATGATGGTTAACATACAACTGCCCAATGCTGTAGCAACAAGATCAGTAGGGGAGAACCGTTCACCCTTTCCCTGGTTATCAGTAGGGGCATCAGTTTCAATACTGGTGGCACTTTGCAGATGGGTAGCCTCTGTACGCAACTGTCCTTTATATAGAATGGAGGATGTCATAAACTTGTGAATTAACAATGAAAGTTCGGGCAGCAAGATACCACAATGCTGCATCTATCGTTTTAATCTGTAAATTTACTTTTAAACAACAATATCAAACTTGTGAAAAGAATCCTCATCAGTTTTTGTTTAACCGTTTCAACTTTTGCAACTTTTGCACAGGAACAGAAAAAACCTAAAAGTGAGCGTGAACAAAAAAAAGATGCACGCCGTGAAAAAATAAATACACTTATCCGTCAGCAGGAAGAAGGGGCGTTGGTCTTTAATAAGCAAAATGTATTTGGCCTCAGATTGAATACCGATGGATGGAGTGTACTCTATGAAAAGGGCTATATGAAAAATGTAAAGACAACCAATCTCTTTGCACTTGAGTTAGGTGAAAAAAAACATCCTAAAGAACAAAAAATTGCTGCAGATAATTTGGGATTTTTCCAGATAGGTAATCCTTATGTTTATGGCAAACGAAATTATTTTTATCAATTGAAACCAACTTTTGGTCAGCAACGGATGATAGGTGGCAAAACAAATAAAAATGGAGTTGCTGTTCATGTAATTTATGCAGGTGGTGTTTCTGTAGGCATTGAACGACCCTATTATGTAAGAGTTCGGGATGCAGGACCCGATGGTTCAAAAGAGTTGAAATATTCTGATGCTGACAGTACTGCTTTTTTAACTCCGGGTAACATTGTTATGGGAACAGGATTGCGGTATGGCTGGAACGAATTGAAAATTGTGCCGGGTGTTCATGCAAAAGCCGCTCTTCGTTTTGATTATGGCCGTTTTAATGAAATGGTATCTGCAATAGAAGTGGGTCTTAATGTTGAAGCCTACACCCGGGAGATCAATATTATGCTTCGCAATCCTAATAAACAAGTATTTTTTAACGGATACATTGCCATTCTTTTTGGTAAACGAAAATAATCTTGAGGGTATTTTTTGGAATCATGACAATACCCGGTTAATCATTCTTTCGCTTGTATAAACTAACTTTGCTTTTCATTTTGTTATAACACTATGCAAGAAATTGTAGCCACAGAACCTGCTGCCGAGCAGAAAATAAAAAAGCCAGATTGGTTAAGAGTACGATTGCCCATTGGTGAATCCTATCGTCATGTTCGTAATCTTGTTGATACACATAAGCTCCACACTATCTGCGAAAGCGGCAACTGTCCTAATATGGGCGAATGCTGGGGTGCAGGCACTGCAACATTCATGATATTGGGAAATACCTGTACCCGGAGCTGTGGTTTTTGTGCAGTCGCAACGGGTAAGCCCGATGCAGTTGATTGGGATGAACCGCAACGGGTGGCTGAAGCCATTCATCTCATGAAAGTAAAACATGCCGTCATCACATCTGTTGACAGGGATGAGTTGAAAGATGGTGGCAGTATTATCTGGTACAATACGATCCGTGGAGTAAAGAGTTTGAATCCTGATACAACATTAGAAACATTGATCCCTGATTTTAAAGGGCAGATGGAAAATGTACAAAGAATAGTGGAAGCCCATCCTGAAGTTGTATCACACAATATTGAAACCGTTGAACGATTAACCAGACAGGTACGCATCCAGGCTAAATATTGGCGAAGCATGGATGTATTACGTTACCTCAAAGAAAACGGTATGCGTGTTAAAAGCGGTATCATGTTGGGATTAGGTGAAGCAAAAGAAGAAGTGATACAAACCTTGAACGATCTTAAAAATAATGGAGTGGATGTGGTTACAATTGGTCAATACCTGCAACCAACAAAAAAACATTTAGCTGTGCAACGTTTTGTTCATCCTGATGAGTTTGCTGAATACCGGGAGATTGGTTACAGTATTGGCTTAGATTATGTTGAAAGCGGCCCATTGGTTCGTTCCAGTTACCACAGCGAAAAGCATGTAATACCCGGTTACGGAAGAGAAAAATGGGAACAGGAAAGAGCAGCTTTTATTTCATAAGTATATGATGAAAAAAATAATTGCAGGAGCAGTGTTGTTTATTACAACTGCTCCTTTTTGTTGGGCCCAACTTCGTTGGCAGAATGTTGATTCATTGTTTGGTCCATTGCCATCTTCAGTTCATATTTATAAGTCAACTGATACCATCGAAGGCAAACCAAATATTGCCTATTATGTAATAGCAGATTTGAAAGACAGGCAATTAGATTTTACAACTGACACTACTTTCAAACGAAGATTGACACCTAAACAATTTTATGATAAAAATTCACAGCCGCTTGTAGTTGTGAATGGAACTTTTTTTGATTTTGCTACAAATAGAAATCTGAATGCGGTTATCAAAGATGGAAAGTTGGTTTCGTATAATGTGCATACCATTCCATTGAAAGGGAAAGACACATTAACCTATCTGCATACATTCCGTTCGGCAATCGGCATTAGCAAAAAAAGAAAAGCAGATGTGGCGTGGTTATATACAGATAGTACAAAGAAAAATCCATTGGCAGCACAGATTTCAAGGAGTTATTATAAAGATCCCTTCCTTTTTTTAATAGCGAATATTAGATCAACCAAAGTCTCTTATACACATAGAGATTTCAAAAGAATTTTTTACAAATGGAAAATGCAAACAGCAATAGGAGGAGGGCCAGCATTGATTCAGGATTCAAAGATCAGCATCAGCAATAATGAGGAGCATATGTTTACCGGCAAAGCTATCAATGATAAACATCCACGAACAGCCATGGGCTATACGGCCGATGGTAAACTGATCATACTTGTGGTGCAGGGAAGATTCCCAACTATTGCTGAAGGCGCCTCGTTGAATCATCTGGCAGCAATTTTGCTTGATCTGGGCTGTGTAGAAGCTTTGAATTTAGATGGTGGTGGCAGCAGTTGTTTATTGGTGAATGGCAAAGAAACTATTCAACCAAGTGATAAAGTGCAAAGAGCTGTACCTGCTGTTTTCATCATTCAGGCTAAAAAGCGATAGATTTACGATGCCAATTGCTTGTTAAAAGCCAATAAATGGACAAACGGCCAATTTGCCATCGTCTTTTCTCGTTATTTTTACATTTATTGTTTTATGTCAAACCTGTTTAATTATATGTTTAGTAAAAAAAGTTTGCCCATCATTCTTGTACTCCTTCTTGGAGGCAGTATCTTTTATGCAGTGCAATCATCCTCTACCCGTAAAGAGCCCGGCACCCGTTTTGAACGTATCCTGCAATTAGTAGGTGAATTCCTGGAAGAAGGCCATTTCAATCCAAAAAAGATTGATGACAAATTTTCAAAGGAAGTGTATTCTAAGTTTTTAAAGAGCCTCGATCCTGATAAAACTTATTTTCTTGAGCCCGACATCACCAAATTCAAAAGTCTTGAAACAAAGATTGATGATGAAATTCACGGCGCCAAATTAGAATCATTCTATTTATTCAATGCTGTTTATAAGCAAAGAGTAGAGGAAGCTTCTCTTCTTTATAAAGAAATTCTTCAAAAGCCATTTGATTTTTCAACAGATGAAACCTATACCGATGATGAGGATAAAACTGTTTTTGCAAAAACAGAAGCTGCCAGGAA
Organism: Chitinophagaceae bacterium; assembly: GCA_043754995.1. Lineage (GTDB taxonomy): Bacteria > Bacteroidota > Bacteroidia > Chitinophagales > Chitinophagaceae > Lacibacter. The sequence continues at coordinate 303 of JAYUTS010000230.1, read as the reverse complement.
AGAAGTATGGCGTAAAAAGTTGAAATATTTTACTCTTGAACGCTATGTTGATTTGATTGAACAACAGGAAAAAAATAAAAGCAAAGAAGGGTATATAGTAAAAACAAATATTGAGCTTGAAAAAGAAGCAAGAGAAAAAGTGAGCAAATCTCTTGATAAAATGTTTGATCGGTTCCGCAACCGTTTCAAAGACGAAGATCGTTTTTATTTGTTTGTAAATGATATAACTGAAACAATGGATCCGCATACAACTTATTTTCCACCCATTGATAAACGCTCTTTTGATGAGCAGATGAGTGGTGA
>JAYUTS010000229.1:0-6218 GCA_043754995.1 Chitinophagaceae bacterium | reverse complement strand
TACCCCATTATCCATAATAAAACGCCTGGCAAAATCCACAACCTGGTCTTCACCTGTGAACTTAACAATAGCATCTACTGTATCCCCCATTTGCGGATATCTTTTCACCTGTGCTTCCAGCACTTCCCATGTAGCAGTAGCATCAACCTCGGCACTGTGAGCGCCATCTAAAATTTTATCGCAATAAAATTTATATGCAGCCGATAAGGTACGTTGCTCCATCATGTGAAACACACGCTGTACATCCAGCAGAAAACGGTCGTTTAATTCAATGTCAATCCCTGAACGTAAAAATTCCTCCACCAGTAACGGAATATCAAACCTGTTTGAATTATAGCCACCCAGATCAGCATTAGCAATAAACATTTTAATTTCATTGGCTGCCTGCTTAAAAGTGGGCGCATCTTTCACCATTTCATTGGTAATGCCATGCACATCTGTTGAAGCAGGGGGGATAGGCATTTCAGGGTTAATGAGCTTTCGCTTAACCTGCCGGCTGCCATCGGGCATTATTTTTACAATAGCTATTTCCACAATTCGGTCGCTGCTGAGGTTGATGCCGGTTGTTTCAAGGTCGATGATGGCTAACGGTCGCTTTAATTGTAAACTCATGAAATCGCTGCTTGCTGGGTTATTCGATTCAAATGTGATGGGAATCTGTTGGCTCATTTAACAAAAATAACTAAAAACAAATGCTTCCTGCTATACGCAAACTATTATGTTTAACGTTCTTTGGGTGAAATTGTATCTATAATAGAAAAAATTGGTTACTTTTACGGCACTCAAAAATCCGTTTATAACATGAAAAAAATCATGAGCACCCTCGTTATTGCAGCAGTTGTTGCATTTATTTTTACTTCTTGTGCAGGCAGCCGCCAGGGAATAGGATGCCCCACAAGTTCAAGCAACAAACCTTTCAGGGTCTGATCTGTTATTTAATAAATTATTTACATGAATTGGATACCTCTCCGCTCCGGTGAAGAAATGGAGCAATTAATTCTATTGTCGCAAGAAAAGCCACAGGTTATTTTTAAACACAGTACTCGTTGCAGCATCAGTTCAGTGGCAAAAAGCCGCCTGGAAAAAAGTAAAACTAAAAATGAGGTGTCTTTTTATTATCTCGATTTGCTTACCTACCGCACACTTTCAAATACTATAGCTGCACGTTTTAGAATTGAACATGAATCTCCACAAATATTAGTGATCAAAGAAGGTAAATGTGTGTATGATGAAAGTCATATGAGCATTGACATGGAAGAGATATTGGAAAAGATAGAAAAGAACTGATCTTCAATTCCTGTTTACAACGGGTTATAAACCGTTACCAGTGGTAAAAATTAATCGGGAAATAAAGTTTTTCTTTATGGCATAAAGTTTTCAACATGAAAAGAATTTCCCTGCTGACACTTATTTTTATTACAAGTACCGCTATTGCACAACAGAAAATTGATTTTGAATCCTACAATCCGGCTTCTACACTTGTAACACCTCAGCATAAAATCAGTAAAGCTAAATTTCCGTTTATTGATGTTCACAATCATCAGTTCAATATGCCCACCATGGATCTCTCTGCATTAACAAGAGAGATGGATAAAATGAATATGAAAGTGATGGTGAACCTGAGCGGAGGAAGCAGTACACAATTAAAGAATGCTGTTACCAATGCCACGCAAACTCAACCCGGGCGTTTTATTGTTTTTGCCAATGTTGATTTTAAAGGTGTGGGTGAACCAGGCTGGGCCGACAAAGCAGCTAAACAATTAGAGGATGATGTAAAGAATGGCGCCAATGGTTTAAAGATTTATAAGAGTCTTGGTTTTTCTGTAAAAGACATCAATGGCGTTCGTGTTCCTGTTGATGATGCAAGGCTTGATCCTGTTTGGAAAAAAGCAGGTGAATTAAAAATACCCGTTCTCATTCATACAGCCGATCCCAAACCTTTCTGGGATCCATTGGATAATACCAATGAACGCTGGCTGGAGTTGATCATCAACCCTAATCGCAAACGTAGTGCTGATAATCCCGTGCCTTGGGAAACACTCATTTACGAGCAGCATAATCTTTTTAAGAAACATAAGAACACCACATTCATCGCTGCGCATTTTGGTTGGTATCCCAATGATTTGAACAAGCTGAGCACGATCCTTGATGCTATGCCCAATGTAATGGTGGAATTTGGTGCTGTGATTGCAGAGCTGGGTCGTCAACCTAAAATGGCGAAGGCATTCTTCACTAAATACCAGGATCGTATTTTGTTTGGAAAAGACAGTTGGGTGCCTGAAGAATATGCCACCTATTTCAGGGTGCTGGAAACAGAAGATGAATATTTTCCCTACCATAAGAAATATCATGCATACTGGCCCATGTATGGCATGGGGTTACCCGATCATATTTTAAAGAAAGTATATTATAAAAATGCGTTACGCATCATTCCTAATTTAGACAAAACTGGTTTTCCCGAATAAATAAAAGGCCACGATTATCGTGGCTTTTTATTTATTCCTATTTTTTCCTGGGATTTTCAATTGCAGCCTGTGCCGCCGCCAACCTTGCAATTGGCACACGGAATGCAGAACAACTAACATAGTTCATCCCTATCCTGTGACAGAACTTTACACTTTCAGGATCACCACCATGTTCACCACAAATACCTACTTTCAGATGGGGTTTGGTTTTACGGCCACGCTCGGTACCGAATTTAATCAATTCACCAATGCCTTCCTGATCGATGGTTTGAAATGGATCATCAGGCAATAATTTCTCATCCAGATATTTTGGAAGAAACCCGCCAATATCATCCCGGCTGAATCCAAAACTCATTTGTGTTAGATCATTCGTACCAAAGCTGAAGAAATCGGCAGCTTCAGCCATTTGCGCAGCTTTTAATGCGGCTCTTGGAATTTCAATCATGGTGCCATAGAGATAGGGAATCTTTTTCATGTTCATTTTTTCACATACTTCCTTATACACCCGGTCAACAATTTTCCGTTGATGAATTAATTCATTCACTGTGCAGGTAACCGGAACCATAATTTCAGGCAATACTTTCTTACCCTGTTTCATCAGCTCGGCAGTTGCTTCAAAAATAGCCCGCACCTGCATTTCAGTTATTTCTGGATAACTCACACCTAACCGTACACCACGGTGACCCAACATGGGATTATTTTCATGTAAGGCTAATACCCTTCTTCTCAACACACTCATGCTGATGCCGAGTTCTTTACCCAACTGCTGTAATTTCTCTTTATCATGCGGCACAAATTCATGCAATGGAGGATCAAGCAGCCGGATGGTAACTGCAAACCCTTTCATTACATCTAAAGTGGCTTTTACATCTTTCTTTACATATCTGAATAAATCATTCAATGCATTCCTTCTTTCTTTTTCAGTTTTACTCACAATCATTTTACGGAGTTGAAACAAAGGATCTTCACTTCCTTCTCCATAAAACATATGCTCTGTTCGGAACAAGCCAATTCCTTCTGCTCCAAACTTCATAGCAATTTTTGCATCAGCAGGTGTTTCAGCATTGGCCCGCACTCCTATCTGTTTTACTTTATCAACTAATTTCATCAAGTCTTTATACGATTGATTTTTTTCGATATCAATATCCACCAGCGGCATGCTGCCTTCAAACACCAATCCCTTTGTTCCATTTAAACTGATACAATCACCTTCCTTTATGATAACTCCATTCTTCGCTTGAAATAGTTTCCCTTCGCTGCGAATTTCAATATCAGCACAACCAACAATACAGCATTTGCCCCATCCTCTTGCAACCAATGCGGCATGTGATGTCATACCACCTTTTGTTGTTAAGATGGCCTCTGCTTTGTGCATACCATCCACATCTTCGGGGGATGTTTCTTCACGAACAAGAATTACTTTTTCTCCTTTGGAAGCCCATTCAACAGCATCTTCCGATGTAAAAACAACTCTTCCTTTTGCTCCGCCGGGCCCTGCTGGCAAACCCCTGGCAATAACCGGCTGTATCAATTCTGCTTTGGGATCAATCATTGGCAGTAATAATTCTACCAATTGATTAGGGCCAACACGCATGAGTGTCGTTTTCATATCAATCAGCTTTTCTCTATACATTTCAGTTGCCATGCGAACAGCTGCAATACCATTACGTTTACCAATACGGCATTGAAGCATATAGAGTTTGCCTTTTTCAATAGTGAATTCAATATCCTGCATGTCTTTGTAATGTTTCTCTAATCTCCTTTGATAGCTGAATAGTTCTTTATATGATGCTGGCATTAATTTTTCAAGTGAAGTGAACTGTTTACTTTGCTCATTCATTGAATATTCATTTACAGGAGCAGGAGTTCTGATACCCGCCACTACATCTTCACCTTGTGCATTTACCAGGTACTCACCATAAAATTTATTTTCTCCATTACCGGGATTACGGGTAAAGGCTACACCGGTGCAACTGTCATCGCCCATATTACCAAAAACCATTGCCTGTACATTTACCGCAGTTCCCCATTCATGTGGAATCTTTTCAATGCGCCGGTATTCATTGGCCCGTTTTCCATTCCAACTTGAAAAAACAGCTCCCACAGCTCCCCATAATTGCTGCATGGGATCATCAGGAAAATCAACTCCTAATACTTTCTTTATCGTTTTTTTATAATCATTCACAAGTAATTTTAATTCATCAGTTGTAAGATCAGTATCATTTGCATAACCTTGTTTGTGTTTAACATTCTCCAGTTTTTCATCAAGCAGTTTACGAATGCCTTTCCCGCCTTTGGGTTCTATGCCTTCAGCCTTTTCAAGAACCACATCTGCATACATCATGATCAAACGCCTGTAAGCATCATAAGCAAACCTTGCATCGCCACTTTGCTCAATGATACCTGTGATGGTTGTTTCATTTAAGCCTACATTTAAAACTGTTTCCATCATGCCGGGCATACTTCGCCGGGCACCGGAACGGATGGATACAAGTAAAGGGTTTTGTTTGTCGCCAAATTTTTTGCCGGTAAGCTTTTCCATTTTAGCCAAAGCTTCCTCCATTTGTATCTTCAGCATTTTTGGATATGTTTTTTTATGGGTATAATAATAGGTACATACTTCTGTTGTTAAGGTAAACCCAGGTGGAACAGGTAAGCGGAGTGAAGGATGGCCGGCCATTTCAGCGAGGTTAGCACCTTTGCCGCCTAATAAATTTTTCATCGATTCATTACCATCAGCTTTTCCGCCACCAAATGAATAAGCATACTTTGCTGTTTTTTTTTCTTTTACCATAATACAATGATTTGAAATGCAAATGCAGAAACTTTCCAGCGCTGAGATGGAATCCTGTTCCCGCTTCTCATTTTTGATTTTAAGAATTTGTAGTTCTTTGATAAAAGTAGATGGCCGGGCCGGAGTAAAGAATGATGACAGGCAAGAAAAAAACAAATTATAATCAGGAAATTAAAAAAAAATGACTGACAATGATCAATAGTTAAAGCAATAAATCATTGTTGACTTTTTATTACTCAATGAAAATCAATTCATAGAACATAAAAAAAGGATGGTCTCATTACGAGACCACCCTTCGATAAAAAAAGAGGTTATTTTATTTCTTCCCTTTAACATATTTTTCTAACCACATATGTTCTTCCCACAAGAGGTGAAGAATATTTTCTTTACCACGATAGCCGTGTGCCTCATAAGGTAAACTTACATAACGCACATTAGCACCGTTTCCTTTTAATGCAGCAAACATCCGCTCACTTTGAATGGGATAGGTTCCCGTGTTATCATCCGTATCACCATGCACTAATAAAATGGGTGTTTTAATTTTATGTGCATAGCTGAACGGACTCATATCAAAATACAATTGCGGCGACTGCCAATAAGTACGGTCTTCATTTTGAAAACTGAACGGCGTTAATGTACGGTTATAAGCACCACTTCGTGCAATACCTGCTTTAAACCAATTGGTATGCGACAGCAGATGTGCTGTCATAAATGCACCATAACTATGTCCACCCACTCCTACTCTTGTGCTGTCACCTACACCCATCGCTGCTAATTTATCTATGGCAGCTCTTGCATTTAGTTTCAACTGCTCTATAAAATCATCATTTGGTTTTTTATCGGGTGATGTACTTACAATGGGCATCTCTGCATTGTCCAGCACAGCATAACCCTGTGTTACCCAAAAAATGGGGGAGCCCCAACTGATACGTGTAAACGCATTCTTTGAACCTCTTACC
>JAYUTS010000228.1:0-6226 GCA_043754995.1 Chitinophagaceae bacterium | reverse complement strand
CCGGGATGATCTTATTCATAAAATAGGTATAGAATAAGGTTGCATCAAGAGTGAAATAACCGAATGAAGGAGTAAATGTTGCTGTATAATTCAGATTTGCATTCCAGCTTTTTTCAGGATTTAATGTTTCTGCAATCACTACTTCCCGCGCCCCACTCAACGCCGCATGATCTTCTGTAAATAAATTCACCACCCGAAAACCATTACCAATACTTAAACGAAGAATCTGATGATTGGGTGACTGCCATTTTACTGCAAGCCTGGGAGAGAAGATAGCACCATGCAAATTGGTGAGCTCAATCCGCACACCTGTTAGCACCGTAAATGCATTCGTTAATTTAACTTCGTCCTGTACAAATAATCCTTGCAGTTTATTGATTGCCGGCTGATTGGTTAGTCCATCAGGTTTCGCCGTAACAGGAGTGTTATCATCATACCAGATGAAGCGGTAAGGCAATCCTGCACTGATTGAATGTTTACCCACATCTTTATTCCATCTCAATTGTGCAAATACACTATGTTGTTTAGCGAAATAAGGAATATATCCGTAATACGAATCCTGATGATGATAATTATAGGAGTATTCAAGTAAGAGCTTCTCCGGTCCTGCTTTAATACCGTAGTTGCCTATCACTTCCATTCGTTTGGTATAGATGCTTTCACCATAAATACTATCCGTACCACGCCAGGTCTTGTTCCATTGCATTTCTCCACCCCACCTGTCTTCTGCCAATAAACGAACAGCAAACTGGAAAGGAAGTTTATTGGCTCTTCCAAAATCCCATTTATTAAAAAGTGAGATCCTTTTTTGCAGTGTAACATCAGTGAAATTATCGTTGTTTACATCATACCTTTTCCCAAAGTTGAATACATTGAGCCCGAGCAATGAACTCACTTTCCCCATCCTGAATTTTGCACTTATATCCACATTTAATTCATTATAGGATGTGGTAAATACATCTGCATTAAACAAGGCAGCAGAAGCAGGATCTTTTGTAATGATATTAATTAAACCTGCAACCGCTTCACTGCCATACAAAGTAGATGAAGGGCCCTTTACAATTTCTACTCGTTTGATAAGACTGGCAGGAATACCTGAAAATCCATATACTGTTGCAAGGTTACTCACTACTGGCATACCATCAATCAGCACCATCGTGTATGGACCTTCCATTCCATTGATATGAATATCTCCTGTATTACAAACATTGCAATTCAATTGCGGTTGAACACCGTTCACAATAGATAAAGCCTCAAAAACTGACGAGCTTACATTCTTTTTAAAAAATTTGGCTGAATAAGTTTCAACTGCAATAGGACTGTTTGATTTCTTGATCTCTCTTAATGTACCACTGATCACTAATTCTTCCAGAGCTTTTGTGAATGGCTTCAATTGAACTGAAAGAAAACGATTACCAGCACCAATGACTATTGTATCGCTGATATAGCCTACTGAAGTAATGGCTAATGTATCGCCTTGTGAAACTAATATTGTAAAACTTCCATCATGAGCAGTAAGTAAGGATTCATTGCTGTGCAGATTCTTTATAGTTGCATGTTTGATCTTTTCATCCGACCTGAGATCGGTTACTTCACCTTTTGCAGAAAACGACTGAGCCATTGAAGTAAACCCACTCCACACAAAAACTGCTATAAAAACTACACGCCTCATAATTATTTTTTAGACTGGTCTAAATATTTATTTAGACAAATGTAGAAAATAATTCCATTTCTGCCACTATTTTTTTAAAGCGTAGTTGTTGAAAATCCAAATAACTACAGCAAAGGCAACGATTGCGGCAGTAATAAATACCGTTGCTGAACCAACCCTGAACCAAAGAAAACCCGCCACAGAACTGGCAATAAGAGCAGCGATACTTTGAAGACCGGTGAATAACCCTATGGCGGAAGCAGTTTCGCTTTTGGGAACAAGATTGCTGATCCATGCTTTGGCAATGCCTTCTGTAGCAGCGGCATAGATACCATAGCAGAAAAATAAAAATAAAAAAATCATGACTGATTTGCTGAAAGCAAAGCCAACATATGTAATACAGAAGAAGACCAGACCCATGAGCAGAATATTCTTCATTCCGAATTTATCTGCCAATCGTCCAAGCGGAAATGCAAACAAAGCAAAGACGAGATTATAAAAGATATAAACAGCAATCACCATTGTATCACTCAAGCCTGCTTCTTTCATCCTTAATAAAAGGAATACATCTGAACTGTTGAACAAAGCAAATAGTAATAAGCCAATCAGTAATTGCCTGAAAGATGCGGGAGCAGTTTTCCAATACGCAAAGGTTTGATGAAAAGGGATGACTTTCTTTGCAGCCGATATTGTCTTTTTTTCTTTTACTAAAAAAGTAAATACGATGGCAGCGATGCCGGGAATAAATGCAAACAGAAACAAGGTTTTATACTCACCGGGATAAAAATATAAATATAAAAGTGCAAGTAGCGGGCCCAACACTGCACCAAATGTATCCATCATACGATGAAAGCCAAACACTGTTGCCTTTTGAGCTGCCGTTGTTTCGTCACTCAACAACGCATCACGTGGTGCAGTTCGTAAACCCTTTCCTGCCCGATCGAGAAACCTTGCAGAAAAGATCCACCATAATTGTGTACTTAAAGCCAGCATTGGTTTTGAAACAGCACTCAATAAATAACCCAACCGCACAAATGGCAAACGCTTGCCGCTTGCATCACTTAATCGTCCGAAATAACTTTTACCCAGCCCTGCAACAGCTTCTGCAAAACCTTCAAGAATACCAATCACCATTACAGAATAACCAATGCTTTTTAAATATACCGGCATTACAGGGTATAACATTTCACTGGCCATATCTGTAAACAGACTGACGAATGAAATGATCCAGATGGTTCTTGTGATTGGTTTAAGAAAATTCATTTCATTGTAAATGTACAATGACAGAAAATGAATAAAGAATAATCCTGTTCAGTAAGAACAGTCTTTGAAGTTATTTGCAGCAATCCTTCTTCTGAAAAAGTGAAAGGAGAAACAACAATACAGGTTTAATTATTTTCATTTGATTGCATTTAAAAAATAATGTTCCAAACTGATAAACATTGATTGTGTTGCCATACGATGTGTATTGCCTGCCAGTTCAAACCTTGCACCCACATTTAATCTTGTACTGCTTTTAAAGATCAACTGAAGTGCCGGTGCAATGTCAATATAAGCCCTGTTGATATCTGTACTCTTCATCCCTAAGAATTCGCAATACAAATTTAAATTGGTTTGATTATAGCTGGTATAACTTCTTGGGAACAGCAAATACCCCATTGAAACATTATACTGGATGCCTTCATTTGTAAAAGGATATCCCAGGAATAGTTTGTCAACTTTCTCTAATTGCCGGATATAAGAAACACCGGCAGATACAGCAAACTTATGAATGAGTTGTGTAGCCACCACACCAGCCTGTACACCACTGTTATCGCCATCCAGATTCAGTTCCTGGTAAACCAATGGGTTCTGCGACCATGCTCCTGCTGCGTATGCCGCTGCACGAAAATGCCGGTGCACTTCATCATGACTGTAAAAACGATACTTGGCATACAATCTTGCACTTTCAAAACTGATTGCATCCTGGAAAAACATATTGGAAAAACTTGCAGATGCTGCCATCATTATTTTTTTACTGAGGCCAATCTGTATTTCAGGCATCAACCTCCACTCCCGTTCACTATTGTGATAAGACTGCATTGTTTTAGCCGACAATTTTGCTGCAATTGTTTTGGCAGGAATATTGGATGCAGGGTTACTGAAAACATATAACTCCTGCGCTTTTATTGCTGTATAAAAAAATAAAAAAGAAAGCAAAGGTATTAAACGATGCATAAAAGAAAGGGAAGGCTTTCACCTTCCCATTGATTAAATAGTTACATGATAAATCCGCACACCCTGTACCTCGCCTGTTTTAAAACTTTCGGCTTTTGTAAGTGCTGCGAACTTTTTATATTCTTTTGCTGATAAAAAATTCTTATCTACAATGATGATTGTTTTTTCACCGCTGAGCACCTGGCTCTTAATGTTTACAAAATGAAATACTTTTCCATATAAGGTTACCGATTGATCATTCTGCACATTTGCATTGTTAAATACAGTTACCACCTGCAGCTTAGCCACAGAAAAACCGGCATCTTCCACTTTTTTTCGCAACTGATCAAAATTAATTTCAGCCTCTTTTTTAAACGTAATTACAAAAGAAGAAGTGGCAATGTCGGGTTCAACCTTTTCAACAAATGAAAGTGTTTTCAATGACTTATTAATAGCGTTACTGCACATAGCACAGGTTAAGCCACTGGCTTGTAAAGTAGCCGATTTAAACTGAGCGCTTGCTGTTACAGCCATGCTTAAAAAAATAAATAACAAATACTTTTTCATACTGTTCTTTTAACAAAGTGATACAATTAATGATGTGTACATTGACCATCTTTACAACAATCAGCTTTTGCAACAGTTCTTTCTTTTTTGCAACAGTCAGCACCTTTTTCACAGTTGGCACAACAACCACCTTCTTTAGCACAGGTGCCATTTGCACAACAATCAGCTTTGCCTTCCATTTTTTTGCAGCAGTCTTTATCGCCGGTGCATTTGCCGTCTTTCATGCAACATGCCTTTACTTCTTTTGAGGAAGCAACTTTACGGTCGTATTTACAGCATTCGTGCAGCTCATTGTAAGCTTCTTCACTACCTGTAAACTTTTCATTATCGTATCCTGCATCTGCAATTCCTTTCTGAATTTTATCTGCCGATGTTTTTGCAGATGTATATTTTACGGTCATTACTTTAGAATCAACATTCCAGCTTGCATAAGTTGCTCCGCTGTTCTTTGCAGCACCTTCAATGGTTTTTTTACACATGCCGCAATTGCCGGATACCTTGAATGTTGAGGTCTTTGTTTGAGCATTTGCATTCAATGCAAATACAAAGAGAAAAATAAATGAGGTTATAACCTGTATTGATTTCATTTGAATATTTTTTTAATGTTTTAACAGAAATATTTTCTGAGGCTGTTTAATTGACTTTTGTGATATACGAAAACGGTTCAGTAAAAGACTGAAAAGTTCAAAAAAAACAAACCATTCTAAATTCTGAAAACATTTATATCAAGATACACTTTATTGAGTGTATTGAGCGGCGGGGAGTAATATCCGGCTGAAGGAACAGGTGATACTCCCTGTTCGGGAACCTGCAAATCAATAAACTGAACGGGAACAGCAGATCTGAGCGAAGAAAGTTCAAATGCAAGAGATGAAGATTGATGAGAATCCGAAAGCTTTACTGTCTTTACTTCATCCTTACAACAATGATTTTCAGTTTTGCTCATTCCGCATTTACTGCACGATCCATCTTCATGGTCTGCATCATGATTGAATGTAACCGAAGATATTTTACCCATGCAGTAATGAATGTTCATCACCATCCCGCTTGTAACAGCAAGGTAAAAAACAGCAATCACCGATATGAATATTTTTTTCATCATGAACAGTGCAAAGATAACCGTTTAAATCGCAAAGCAAATGATTGATATCAGTTAACAAACCCCCAAAAGATCCCAAATCTTACAAAAAAACCAGGTGTTGGCTGTAATGGAGTAACCATATTATTGTTGAGAAAGCCAAAAGAGGGGCTTAATTCAGCCGTGTTCAGGTTTTCAGCCCTGATAAAGAGAAAAATGCTTCGAACCCTGAAATGTAGAAATGCGGCAATGTCGGGTAGGTTTTTAATCGTCTCTGTATTCTGCAAAAAGAATTGACCCAGTACAGGAGAAAACCCATCAGCTTTGTATGGTGTATGATAACGTACTTCAAGACCTGTACTTAAGTTAAGGTTTTTAAAAAATCGTCCTTCATAAGCAAACCGGTTTCTGGTAAAAACTAAAGGCAGGTTCACCGGTGCATTAGCGATTGTTTGTTGCACATATATTTCGGTGTACCAGTTCCAGTATTTGCGAAAGGTGAATTGTTTTTGCAATTGCAATTGCAACACATTAAATAAGGTTGCCTCCTGTTCGGACTGTGTATAATTTTTAAAGTAAATATAATTGCCGGCAAGAAAATATTTGGCGCCTAACAACAAACGCTGCTGTGGCAATTCATATATAGCAGAAGCAATGCTTGTATTTTCTTTATTGAAATTCGTATTGCCAATATTAAAGCGTTTGAAATTGCTCTGATCATCATGAATAAAAGA
>JAYUTS010000227.1:0-6247 GCA_043754995.1 Chitinophagaceae bacterium | reverse complement strand
TTACACCTGCAAGTGCGGTGCCTTTTTCATCGGTAATTTTTCCTTTGATTGTTTTTTGCAGTAAGCCCGGTTTTTCCGTACCGGATGCAAATGCTGCAGGTACAGCAATCAACTGCATGCTGCAAACAACAGCAAGGAGCATGATACTTCTTCCAAACAGTTGAAGAATGCTTTTTCTCATAATCAATGTGTTTAATTTTTTTAGAATCTGGTGAATCAAAAACTGGAAATCAATAGGCGATCAAACAGGAAGAGTATCTGCATTCTCATTATTTCGTTTACACAAATAAGTTGAATCAGTATTCCTCTCTCAAGCAAATCGTGGCCAAGATTAATGAGTTAATTTTATTTTTTTCGGCGCAAACGAATGCGCAAGATTTCATGAAATGATCATGTGCAAACCTGCGACAACCCTTTGCCGGCAAAGGCTGCAAGCTGCGCAAACGATTGTGCAGATAAAAAAATGAACCTTATAAATTGATGCGGTTATACTGCTGTGTGCTGATAAGCAACCAATGTTGGAGATAATTCTTCCTGGTAATAAATATCCTGCAGATCTTTATTCGCTGCTTTTTCATTGAGAATCCGGATGAGCAATTCCATTGCCCGTTCACCTTGCCCGTATGGATATTGTTCAATGGATACCAACGGAGGATACGCTGTATAACTGGTGATGGGCAGATTAGCATAGCTTACAAATACAATGTCTTTATTCACCTGTATATGATGACGCTGTGCATATTGCACTGCATCCATATGTACATAATCATTAAATGTAATAATCGCTGTTGGTGGATGTTTTAATGCAAGGAGTTTTTGCATTGCATTATGTGTACTTTCTTTGGAGAGATCTGTTTTCTCTACCATCTGCATATCTACTTTTAATTTTTGTTTGGATACGCCTTCAATATATCCATTCAACCGTTCTTTACTGGCCTGCATTTTATCCGGACCGTTGATAAATGCAATCCTTCTGTAACCTTTATTGAACAGCCAACCCACCATTTCAATGGTGCCCTTGTATAAATTGCAAAACACTTTGTGTGCATCTTTCATGGTTGGTACACGATCAAAATACACAACTGGTATTTCATACTTCTTTAATGCTTCGAGGTGATCGTACTTATTGGTTTGCTTAGATAAAGAAATGAGCAAGCCATCCACCCGTTGTTTTTTCATTGCATCCACCACCTGCTTCTCCCGTTCAGGATCATCGTAACTCTGACCAAAAAGAATCGTGTATTGATGTTCCATTGCTGCAGTTTCAATACCACTGATGGCCTGTGAAAAAAATTCTTCACGGATATACGGTATCACTACACCAATGACATATGTTTTTTTCTGTTTAAAAGAAATGGCTTGTGCATTGGGCTCATACCCTAACTCTTTCGCCAGTTGCTGTACTCTCATTTTTGTACCAAGCCCGATCCGTGGATGATCGCTCAAAGCTCTTGATACAGTTGAAACAGAGACTTTCAGCCGGTTGGCAATTTCTTTAATAGTAGGAAGCTTATCCATATAAACAGATCATTTAAAAAGTTGTAACGCTCTTATTGAAAATAGAGTGTTCCAAACCAGGTTGGCTGGTGAAAATCAGGTTCTGCTGATTCAATATTTGTCCAGGTAAGAAAATGTGGCTCCGGTAACAGATCCCCACACTTATAAAAATTTCCTTTGTAGTGCTTTTCTTTCAGCGACACAACTTTGTGATGAATGAACACATCAACCGGAATACTAACAATCAGCTCCCAGCTTATGCCATCTGTTCCATCATTCGTTACAACTGCATGACGCTTTACTTTACTCACAATTTCTTCGGGTAATAATTCCCTGTTGCATTTATTTTTTCCAAAGCCCAGTAAAGGAGTGCCGATGCAATTGAATTCAAAATTATAGTATCCAAGTTCATCCAACGCAATAAAAAATTCCACACAGCTATCTTCCCATACAGATGAGTTGATGGTGGTATTCACCTGCCTCGTATGTGCTTCCGTTACTTTATACCTGATGGCAATACTTTCTCCGTTATGTGCAATGGTAAATGTTGCTGTAGGTTTATAGGAAAAATCAGGCCATGGTTGCACATCAATTTTATGCTCGGTTAATTGGTTGAGATAAGCAGAAACAGTTTCAATTGAATGTTCCGGTTTAATTTCATCTGCATACTCAATCAGTAACGTTTTCATTTAATTCTATTACAGCTTTAGTTCAATAATGGTATCAACAGGATTAATAGTTGCGGCATCAAGATAAACAAATACACCTTCAGGCAGTTGTTTATACTTTAGGTTCTTTTTACCTGCGTACAAAATTGCGCTGCTGATCTTTTGCTTGATGCCGGGAATAAAAACATATTCTTTCCCTACTGGTTTCAACAGATGTACATATAATGATTGGCCTTTAGCAGTTAATACCCCCCAATCCTGTGGTTCAATGATATTGCCTCTTGTACCATAAACAGATTCACCATATTGTTTCAACCAATCACCCATTGCTTTCAATGTATCGCTGAACTCAGGTTGAATGATGCCGTTGGGCATTGGACCTACATTTAATAAAAAATTTGCATTGCGCCCGGCAGCATTCACCAAATAGTGAATCAACTGCTTTACAGATTTATAACTTCGGTCGGTCATATTATAACCCCAGGAATTATTCATGGTTTCGCATGTTTCCAAAGGCAGTGCCGAAACATCGGCACCACCAAAGCCTGTGGTATTATGGCCGGGTAAGTCTTTCTCAAACATTTGAAAATCTTCGCCGGGTATGGGGCTAAGATGATGATTGTTGCCAATCAAACATTTTGGTTGCAGGCGATGAATGAGTTGATAGATCTCGTCATAATGCCAGTTTACTTTACTCACTTGGTTTTTATCGGTATCATTATCCAATTGATCCCAATGACCATCAAACCAGATACCGGATATTTCACCATAGTTCGTTAACAGCTCTGTTAATTGTGCTTTCATGAAGCTGATATAATTTTCCCAGTTACTTTTTTCAGTTCTTCCGGTTCCCTTGCCTGTTCTTCCTGTTTCGTATTGATAATCGGAACGGTACCAGTCGAGCAACGAATAGTAACAAAATAATTTGATACCTTCTTTACGGCATTCATCTGCCAGTTGTTTCAACACATCTTTACCATAAGCTGTATTGCTGATTTTCCAATCAGATTGTTTGGTATCCCAATTACTAAAGCCATCATGATGTCGTGTAATGAAAGTGATGTATTTCATTCCTGCATTTTTTGCTATCATCACCCATTGTTTTGCATCAAAATCTTTTGGGTTGAATACATTGATGAGACGATTGTAATCACTTACATGAATATTGCGGTTGTTCATTACCCACTCACCATGGCCCAACACGCTGGATGCTCCCCAATGAATAAACAAACCAAACTTCATATCCTGAAACTCTTTTCGTTGAATTAAATTTTCGGCTGAGGGCGTATAGGTTTGTGCTTGAAGATTTGATAAAAAGCTGAATAGGAAAACGAGGCAAGCAAGAATCTGTTTCATTTTAATGAATAGTTTAATTGATTGAATTGCTACAAATATATACATCCACTTGTTGAAGGCTTCTGTTACATAATTAAAAATCCCCTCCTTAAAAGTTGATTTAAGAGGGGATTGATTTTCTGTTTGGTAGCCCCGACAGGAATCGAACCTGTATCTAAAGTTTAGGAAACTTCTATTCTATCCATTGAACTACGGGGCCATTGGGCGGCAAAAATAGTTGTTTCGTCTCTTTCAAGTGCCAAATCTTCAAATTTCAAAGGACGGTTCCCTACCTTTGCTCCCCAATTTATAAACAGATGAAATTTTTAAACATATACATCCGCTACAGGCTTCCCTTAGCAATTGTTTTTTTGATTGCTGCCATTGTTGTGCACTATTTCACAGGTTTCTGGCCCTCCTTTATTCTTTACCTCGTTGCTGCTATCAGTATTTTCGGGCATTTCTTTTTCGGGCCTTTGCGTCTTATCCAGCAATACATGGAAGCAGGTGATATGGAAGGCGCTGAAAGGATTCTCAATTCTGTAAAGTTTCCGGCGCTGTTGTTTAAACCTATCCGTTCTGTGTTTTATACATTGAAAGGAAATATTGCCATGATGAAACAGGATTATGACGGTGCAGAAACGATGATGAAGAAAGGTATTGCTCTTGGCGCCGGTTCCTCTTTAATGCAGGGTGCAGAAGGTGCCAGCTTATTACAGATGGGTATGCTCTCTATGCAGAAAAATAATTTCAAACAGGCAGAGAGTTATATCCGCCAGGCTATCCGTAAAGGCCTGCCTGATAAAGAAAATATGGCAGCGGCTAATTTGCAGATGTGCAGTATTATGATGAATAAGCGGGAATTCAGGGCTGCCAAAGATTTCTTCCGCAAGGCAAAAGCACTCAAGCCAAGCACTGCTCAAATTGTTGACCAGATCAAACAAATGGAAAAATACATTTCGAGACTTCCGGGTTAAAGCAAAAAAAGAAGGCAGGAACATCTTTTTAAAGATTGCTTCTGCCTCCGGGTAGTTACTTCAGGTAAGCTGATAAATCAGCGGGTGTTAGGATAAACAACGGCTAAAACCTTCAACATTGTAAATTTAGACCTAACCTACCTACCAAAAAATACCACTTTACGGGTATATATGCTCCCCAAAACAAAAACCGCCTTTATAAAAAGACGGTTCAATGAAGTACGGTATCCTGGATTTTAAAAACGGGTTTGTAAGTTAGTAAGTGGAAATTAGGAGAAAACCCTGTTCGTTGTACTGAATTACACTAAGATCTTTCCCTATCTTTTCCACAGTTTGCTCCTGCTTAACTTTTCAATAGCTTCATTTACCAAAATTTACTTGCTCCATTTGATAGAATTAACTTTGAAACATGTCGCCCAACAAAGAAAAATTACAGCAACGATTTATTGAAGAATACAACCGGCTGAATGAAAAACAAAAACTGGCTGTTGATACCATTGAAGGCCCTGTGATGGTGATTGCCGGACCGGGCACTGGTAAAACACAGATTCTTGCAAGCCGCATTGGAAAAATATTATTAGAACCGGATACGCTGCCGCAAAACATTCTCTGTCTTACTTATACCGATGCCGGTGTAGTAGCCATGCGAAAAAGATTGCTGGGTTTGATTGGCCCTGATGCATACAAAGTAAACATCTACACTTATCATGCTTTTTGTAATGATGTGATACAGGAAAATCTTTCACAGTTTGAAAAAACGGCTTTGGATCCTGTTTCAGATCTTGAAAAGGTTGAGTTGTTTAAAGAGCTTATTGATTCCTTTCCTAAAAATCATCCGTTGAAGCGTTACCGTGGTGATGTATATTTTGAGATCAATAACCTGGATCGTTTGTTCAGCACCATGAAAAAAGAAGGCTGGACACCGGCATTCATTCTTGGAAAAATTAATACCTACCTGAACGAACTGCCAACAAGAGACGAGTTTGTTTATAAAAGGAAGTACAAACAATTCAATGCAGGCGATCTGAAGAAAGAAAAACTGGAAGAAGAAACTGAACGCATGGAAAAACTACGTGCTGCAGTGAATGAGTTTGATCGTTTCCAGGAAATCATGCGAAAACGAAACCGTTATGATTTTGATGATATGATTACCTGGGTCATCAAAGCATTTGAAGAAAATAAAAACTTACTCGCCAATTACCAGGAGCAATATCAATATATACTGGTCGATGAGTTCCAGGATTCAAGCGGTACGCAAAACAGGATTGTTGAATTACTCATCAGCTATTGGAATAACCCGAATGTGTTTGTAGTGGGCGATGATGATCAGAGCATTTTCCGTTTCCAGGGTGCCAACGTTGAAAACATGCTGCAGTTTGCATCCGGCTATAAAGATGATCTGTTTACCGTTGTACTTACGAATAATTACCGGTCAACACAATCTATCCTCGATGTTTCCAAATCGGTGATCAATCGCAATGAAGAACGGTTGATTAAAAAAATTCCCGGCTTAACAAAAGATCTTACTTCATCGAATGAAAAAATGCAGCAAGTCCTGCATACACCTGTCATTAAAGAATATGAAACACAGCGGCAGGAAATGATTGATATTACTCTGCAGGTAAAGCAATTAATAAAAGCAGGAACTCCACCGGGCAAAATCGCTGTTATTTATAAAGAGAATAAGTATGGTGAGGAGTTAACGCATTACTTCAACCATCTCGGGATTCCTTTTTACAGTAAAAGAAACCTCAACAGCTTTGAAATTCC
>JAYUTS010000226.1:0-2803 GCA_043754995.1 Chitinophagaceae bacterium | reverse complement strand
TCAGAACCTGCCATGAGCAGGAATACTTCTTCAATACGCTTACGAATAAAGCGTTGATTGACGGCTTAAAAATGAAACGCCATGGCGATTCAGTCATGGGTCATGATGTAAAGCTCAATGATAAAGAAATTAACATTCTCCGGTTGATGTGTGAAGAAAAGAGTACAAAAGAAATTGCTGATATTGTTGACCTGAGCCCACGCACCGTTGAAGCGATTCGTGATAAACTCAAATCAAAGATCGGCGCCCGCTCAACTGCAGGATTAATCTTATATGCTGTAAAGCACAATTTGATAGAAAACTAACGAATTAAACCGAAACCAACCGCTGAGGCGATACTGAAAAGTGTCGCCTCTTTCTTTTACATTCGTTTTTCATTTTACTATATGCAATGAGTTATAACTTAAACGGGAAAATTTATAGTACGGATGAAGTGAGTATTCACCCCAATAACCGATCATTCCGTTATGGAGAGGGGTTGTTTGAAACAATCCGTTTGAATAAATCTTACATGCCCTTGTGGGAGTTTCATTGGAATCGCCTGAAGGAGTCATTGCCACAACTTTATTTTTCTGCCCCACCACATTTTTCAAATGAATTTTTGAAGCAGGAAGTCTTGTCCTTAGCTAAAAAAAACAAGTGCAGTGATGTGGCAAGAGTGCGTATAACTGTCTTTAAAGGGGAAGGGGGCTTGTGGGAAACTCCAACTACTCCATTCAATTATCTCATTCAATGCTGGCCAATAGAAAAGAAGGAATTTAGTATGAATGAAAATGGACTGGATATTGGATTGTTTGACGATGGCTGGAAATCCTGCGATGCGTTCTCCAACCTCAAGAGCAACAATTACCAGTTGTATGCAATGGCAGCTCTATTTGCCAAACAACAAAAATGGAACGAAGCTTTAATTTTGAATCAACATCATCGGATTTGTGATGCAACCATTGCCAATGTTTTTTTTATAAAAAATCATGTGGTTCATACACCACATTTAAAAGAAGGTTGTGTGGATGGAGTTATGCGGAAATACTTAATTCAACAATTAAGGCAAGCCGGAACAAGTGTAGAAGAAGGGGCCTATTCCGTAACAGATCTATTGCATGCAGACGAATTATTGCTCAGCAATGCCATGTATGGCATCAGGTGGGTAAAATTATTTGGCAATAAAACATATAGCTTCCACCAGGCTGCTCAGCTCTTTCAACAGTATATTTATCCGCTTTTCAGTTAAACCTTTTCTTTCCATCTCCGTTATTAAAGCATGGCTAAACAGAAAGTAAATATTTGCTGGTTCCGGAGAGATCTTCGACTCCATGACAATGCAGCATTGTATCATGCATTGAAAGAGGGGTTGCCTGTTGTTCCTGTTTTTATTTTTGACAAGAATATTCTTTTTAAGCTGGAGGATAAGGCCGACCGAAGAGTTGAGTTTATTTATCAAGCAATTTCTGCAATGCAGGATCAGTTGCTGCAGATGGGCAGTAGCATGGAAGTATATCATGGCTATCCAACAAAAGTCATTCATGAGCTATTGCTTAAGTATGATGTAGAAAAGGTTTTTATAAATCATGATTATGAACCTTATGCTATTTTAAGGGACGGATATGTTCACATGGGATTGTCAGATTCAGGCATTTCATTTCATACATACAAAGACCAGGTGGTTTTTGAAAAAGAGGAGGTGCTGAAAGATGATGGAAAACCATACACTGTATTTACTCCTTACAGCAGAAAATGGAAAGCAAAGCTGAATGACTTTTATTTGAAGAGTTACCCAACAGAACAATGCTTCAGCAATTTTTTTCAGCAATCCCCACAACCTTTACCATCGCTTCAGCAAATGGGCTTTCAGCAAACTGGTTCAACTTTTCCCTCATCGGAAGTTAAAGATGAAATCATCAGCAAGTATAAAGAACAACGGGACATTCCAGCTATACAAGGCACAAGCCGTTTAAGTGTGCATCTGCGTTTTGGAACAATCAGCATCCGTGATCTTGCCCGGCATGTAAAAGACATCAATGAAAGCTTTTTGAATGAATTGATCTGGCGTGACTTTTATCATATGATCCTTTGGTATTTCCCTCATGTGGGAAAAGACAAAGCGTTTAAAAAGGAATATGATCTTATTGAATGGCGGAATAATGAAGATGAATTTCAACAATGGTGCGATGGACAAACGGGTTACCCCATTGTTGATGCAGGTATGCGTGAACTGAACGAAACCGGTTTTATGCATAATCGTGTACGGATGATCGTTGCTTCTTTTCTTACCAAACATTTATTGATTGATTGGAGATGGGGTGAAGCCTACTTTGCAAAAAAACTGTTGGACTATGATTTAGCAGCTAACAATGGTGGCTGGCAGTGGGCTGCAGGAAGCGGTTGTGACGCAGCTCCTTATTTCCGCATCTTTAATCCGTATTTGCAAACACAGAAATTTGATCCGCAGTTAAAGTATATCCGTAAATGGGTGCCGGAGTTTGAAGGTTTTGATTATGTAAAACCAATTGTTGTGCACGAGCTTGCAAGAAAACGTTGTCTGGAAGTATATAGCAAAGCATTAAAAAAGTAAAAGTTACAGATGAAGCGATGCAATCTGCATCATTTTTTTTACTGCCTTCATACCATCTTCTCCGAGATCAAGTGAATAATTGTTGACGTACAGATCAATATGCATGCGCATCACATCTTCACTCATTTCCTGTGAATGTTGTTTTACATAATCCGTAATCAAGGGGTAATGTTCAAATGCATACTCCAGGCTTTTGCGGATCAAGTGATCAATTTTGTTTTGTGTGGATGT
>JAYUTS010000225.1:0-2804 GCA_043754995.1 Chitinophagaceae bacterium | reverse complement strand
CTGTTCAGGACGATGAATCAGGAAAAGATGTTGTAAAAATTGCGGTGGGCAGCAAAGATCACAGCACATTGGTGGCTGCATTAAAAGCTGCTTCGTATGTTGATGTGCTCAGTAACGCCGGTCCCTTTACTGTTTTTGCTCCAACCAATGCTGCGTTTGACAAATTGCCAAAAGGCACGCTGGAAGATTTGCTGAAACCCGAAAACAAAGATAAACTCCGTGCAATTCTTGAATACCATGTGTATGTGGGTGTATTAAAAGATGATTTGCTGGGCGATGGGATGGTATATGGCATGGCCAGTGGCGAAAATGTAACCATTGGAAATAAGGATGGAAAGATTACAGTTAATGGCGCAAATGTAATTGCCTCCATTCCTGCAACAAACGGTATCATACATGTTATTGATGCGGTGCTGTTAGCTCCGGCAAAATAATATGAACTGATTAATTCAATTACAAAAGGCATCGTTACCGATGCCTTTTGTATGCCTGATATACCATCAGTAAACAGATTCCTGGTTGGGTAACTGAGCAATATTGATTTGCATTACCGTAGCAATAGACAACGCTCTTTGCCTGGCCTGCTCCGCCTTTTCACCTTCAAACAGTTCATCAACGGTTTCATTAAACAAATGTATCCATCTGTTGAAGTGCTCTTTTTTCATCGATGATCTTTGATGAAGGTCCATATGCAGCTTCATGGGATTTCCCGAATAACCACCTGTATGAAAAATAATATTCTCCCAGAAATTATACATCACAGGTAAATGTTTTTCCCAATCAACATCCACTACCCGGTTAAAGAAATAGCCAATAGTTTCATCTGGCTTTACCTTGTCATAGAACGTATTCACCAGCAATATGATATCTTCCCTGTTTTCAATATCTTTTTTCATAGTAAGTTATTTAACAATCAATAGACTGAAATCAGTCAATGCCTTTACTGAATGTTGTTGTTTGGCTTTAAAAGAAAAGAGGTCGCCCTTTTTTAAGAGCGAATGCACTCCTTCTAAATTAAACTCTGCCTCGCCTTGCTGTACAATACAGAAAGCATCTGTATTGGAAGTATGTGTTTTCAACTCCTCCCCTTCCGGCAGGTTGAGAAGTATAACATGAAAACGTTCGTCTTTGTAAAGAGCTGCTTTTCCAATCTTATCGAATTGAAACTGCTCATTGATGTTACCTGTAAGCATAAATTGTTTTTTTATAAATCCTTGCGTTGAAATTTCTTTAATGAACCCCATACGGGTAAGACTGACCATAATAACAATACCAATGCCGACATCAACATGCCTGCATTGCTGCCAAAAAAATCATTGAATACTGCTCCTGTATATCCCATTAAAGCCGATATATCTAATTTTAGTAAAATCAATATTCTCGAAAGATCCACAGGATTGAGCATGCTTAATGCAATCATGGGTGTTTCCATGGGGTATTCACTGAACTGGAAAAGCAGCAATAAAACAATGGCATCATAGATCAATGTAAAAAAGAACCAGAGCAAAATAGAAATGCCAATGCCTTTCGCTTTATCCCTCGTATTTACTGAGGCCAGCAATGCAATACCTGTAAAGATGATGGTTTGAAACAATCCTGAAAGAATTAATATCCATCCTGTTGCGGTACCATCGTATAACAGAACAGGTATCCCCACTCCAACCAGGAACGCCAATGACAATGACACTGAAAGACCTGTATAGATACTCAACCAAAGCGTTTTCCTCTTTAATGGTTGTGCTACCAGTAATTCAATAAACTCAGAGGAATTATAGACATAAATAGTTGAAAAAACAATACTCACCAGCGGTATAAAAATGAGCACAAGGTTCATTAAACTCATGATTCCTTTTGTTGCGTTTTCATCCATACTAAAAATTCCCATCGACATGGCCAGCAGAAAAAAAGCATAGACAAGAACAATTTTGTTCTTAACAAGGTCCAGTACTACATATTTAATAATTGTACGCATAATTGTTATTTCATGTGTTTGTTTTCTGTTTCATTCATTTGCTTCATTTCATGATTTGAGCAATTGCTTTGGCCAGTTTTATTTCTCCGGTATCTTCCTGCAACTGTACCAATGATTTATGAAACAGCAGCTTTCCTTCCTGCATATAAATGATTTCGCTTACCACATCATCCAGCTCGCTTAAAACATGCGATGTAATAAGGATCAGTTTCCCTTTTTCCTGTTCTTTTATAATTTTCTGTTTCAATATTTCTGAAGCAACAGGATCAAGCCCTGCAGTGGGTTCATCCAATATCAATACATCAGGACTAAATAAAAAGGCAAGTGAAGCGCTTACTTTCTGGCGGGTACCTCCGCTCAGTGTTCGCATTTTTTTATTCATCTGTTCATGTAAACCAAATGAAGCGATCAGTTCTTCATCAATTATTGTTGAAGAGGATTTGCGGATATCTTTCATCATGGTAAACACCTGTGCAATACTCATGTTCTCCGGGTAACGCCCAATCTGCGGCATGTATCCTATACGACTGCGGTAATTCCAATTGTGCAGAATATTGTGCTGATCAAACGTAATAAATCCACTATCCGACACCACCATCCCCAGTATTGATTTGATGAGTGTTGTTTTTCCACTACCATTGGGACCAATCAAAGCAATAGTTTGCCCCTTGGCGCAATTCACACTTACATTATCCAATGCTTTTAAGCGGCCAAATGTTTTTGTTACGTTACTGGCAATGATCATTCTTCAGAATTTAAAAGGTTTCATCAATGGCTGATTATCTTTTAGATCAACAGGTGTAATAACCGGCAGCATTTTTTCTGCTTTATC
>JAYUTS010000224.1:0-6263 GCA_043754995.1 Chitinophagaceae bacterium | reverse complement strand
TTTATGGAGTGTTCTTCTATGTATCAGGTATTTCCAATTAAATGATCAAAATAAAAAGATTCCGATTCTTGCTTCCTTTATTTTCTTTTTACCCGCTGCTTTTCGTTTTCAATATTATCCTGTTATTTTTATATTTCCCCTGTTTATTATGATAGCAGCTAAAGTCCTAAACAGGCCAGTGTTATTTCGGAGGGCTGTTAATTCTTTTTTGCTGGTTTCCTTTTTCTTAGGGTTACAATTGCTTTCTTTATCCTTTTATACAAGCAGTATTATTTATGCTAATGATGCCAAAGGGTTTTTCCCTTCTAATCTCGTTTTCATGTACCAGTTGTTAATAAAATCTTTTTTAAACAGTAGCTATATTGATAATAAACTGCATGCATACTTTGCATGGATTAAACTGCCTTACCTCATCTTGAATTTAACACTCCATCTGCTGGTATATGGATGGCTTACCCGTTATTTTATTCATCGATTTAAAACGCTCAAAAAATCAATTAACGATACAATTTCATCCACAACTGCTTTACAGGAATTTCTTTTTTTTGCTGTGAGCACTGCTGTAATATTTACATTGGTTGCCGCATCTCTTATCTATAACAGCAGAAATGGAAAATTTGGTGGATGGACCTATGTTGGTGAAGCAAGGTATTACATGATTCCCGCCTTGTTGTTTTTAATGATGATGCTTAAGATATTACAGCAAAACATGCATCGAACAAAAATCATTGCACTGGCTTTAGGATTAGCACTCACCTGCAATACTGCGCTCTGGTGCAAGTTTATTTATAATATTTTTACCGACAATCTTTCAAAAAAAGAAACACAAAATATTGCCGACCGGGCCACTATCGAACAAAAGATTATTGAACTGCAAAAAAATTCGCTGCCTGTAATCGTTTCATACACTGAACCTTACTTTGCTTTTTTCGCTATCAGAAACCAATATGCCATCACCCAAAAAGTGCCTGTATTGCTCGATAGTGGATATAAAACAACAAACCCGGTTCATTTGCTGATCATAACAAAAAATGTTACCACACAAAAAGAAACCGATTTTCTGTTGCGTAATCAAGCAAAACAAATTTTTTCAGGCGGTCAGTGCAGAATATTTTATATTCTTGCTGAAAAAAATTCAATATCAAAGTAGCCGCAGCATTCATTTCAAACCATTACTTTTATTAATGACTGAAGCAAACATATATATCATTGTTCCCGCTTACAATGAGCAGGAAATGCTTCGGTCAACTGTAACATCTTTATTAAAGACAGGATACACGGTTGTTGTGATAGATGACGGTTCTGATACAGATCTTTTAACATTATTGACCGATTTGCCAATTCATTTTTTGCGGCACCGGATCAATCTTGGCCAGGGGGCAGCTTTGCAAACAGGCAACAGCTATGCGCTGCAAAGAGGAGCTGATATAATTGTTCATTTCGATTCTGACGGGCAACACAGGACTTCAGATATTGAAACCCTCCTTGCACCCATTCTACGTAATGAATTTGATGTAACACTGGGCTCCCGTTTTCTGTTGAACCCTAAGCCAGTGAAAATTTCTTTTATGAGAAACATGGTTTTACATGCCGCCCGTTATTTAAACTTTCTGTTTACCGGCCTGCTGTTAACTGATGCACACAACGGGCTACGTGCCATGAATAAACATGCGGCACAACAATTAGTATTAACTGAAAACAGGATGGCGCATGCTTCTGAAGTTTTATTCCTGTTGAAAAAAAATAAGCTTCGTTTTAAAGAAGTGCCTGTTACAATTGACTACACCATGTATTCGAAACAAAAAGGACAATCGTCCCTGAATAGCATCAGAATTTTTTTCGATTTACTTTTACATAAATTATTTGAATGAGTGCCATACAGATTATATTAATCAGCGCCTTTCTTTTTACGTCACTTTATTATTTTGTACGCTTACGAAACAGGATTGCGGATGTGTTACTGTTATTTATACTTGCAGCAGGTGCTGTGCTTTTTATCCTGTTTCCCGGCTGGACAAATTTGATTGCACAAAAGCTTGGAGTAGGCCGTGGTGCCGATCTTGTTTTTTACATCTGCATTGTGCTGTTTTGTTTTGTGATCCTGAAACTGTATTCAAGAATGCGCAGGCTGGAGCAGCAGATTACAGAGATTATCCGCAAAGAAAGCATTAAAGAAGCCGAAGTAAAAGAGTAATTAAACCGACGAGACAACTTAAATAGTCCAATCAACTTAGTCAACATTCAATGTCTGTCGGTTTTATACCGAAAAATATGGACTGATCTATAAATCCATTTGGTATTACTTAATTACAGATGAATTGAGTTTTGTAACAGTATTTACATTAATACTTGCGAGAGGAATGACAGCAACTGTTTTATTATAAAACAAGCCAACCTTGCGGCCATAATAATACGTAATATCAGAAGTAATGGGTATCCCGGTTATAGCAGGGGTTAATCTCACTTTAATAACATCCTTGTAAGTTGTTCCGTCCATAGTAGTATCAAACTTATTTTTTTCAACTACAAAATTTAAATTAACGACTACAGGAAATCCCATTACAGTTACTGTTTCAACTTCAGACCATGTTCCATTTATAGCTAAGTTATCTTTTAGATACAACACTTCAACGGGTTGTGGTAAAGCTGCAAAAAAAGAGATCCGATAATAATCACTACCTGATTTATTATAATATTCATTTTGACCGATAGAATTACTTATGACTTTGTATGTTTTGCCGCTTGCTACAGTGTCTTTATTCGTTACGGTTAATTTAAAAACACTGTTAACCGGTCCGGAACCTGTAGTTCCTGTTGTTGTATAATTCCACTCGCTGCCCACAGTCAATGGTTGATAATCGCCCTGATCAACGGTGGGTGGGTTATTCTTTTTACAGTTACCTGCTGATAAGATGATAAAGGCAGCGGCACAAACGAACAGGGTTTTTTGCATGGTAGTGTTTTTGTTAAAGATACTAAAACGTCTTTTTCTGCTGCTTGTTGCTTAAAACTCGCAGTTCTTGGGTGTGCGGGGAAAGGCAATTACATCCCGTATATTGCTCATACCGGTAACAAACAGCACCATCCGTTCAAAACCAAGACCAAAACCCGCATGTGGAACCGTACCAAATCGCCTTGTATCAAGGTACCACCAAAGATCTTCTGCAGGTATGTGCATTTCTTTCATCCGTTGTTCTAATTTATCCATCCTTTCTTCTCTTTGTGAGCCGCCCACAATTTCTCCAATACCGGGGGCAAGAATATCCATTGCTGCTACGGTTTTTCCATCATCGTTCTGGCGCATATAAAACGCTTTGATGTCTTTTGGATAATTTGTTACAATCACCGGTTTTTTAAAATGTTTTTCTACAAGGTAACGCTCATGTTCACTCTGCATATCAATTCCCCACTTCACTTCATACTGAAACTTTTTCTTTTTGTATGCAGGTGATTGTAATAAAATATCAATGGCTTCGGTATAGGTGATGCGTTCAAATTCATTGTTCAACACAAACTCCAGCTTTTCAATTAAACCCAGCTCACTGCGTTTATCCTGTGATAATTGTTTTTCTTCATCAGCCAACCGTTGTGCAAGAAACTCCAGGTCTTCCCTGTTGTTGTCCATTGCATAACGGATGATGTATTTGATAAACTCTTCGGCCAGATTCATATTATCTTCTAAATCAGAGAAAGCCATTTCGGGTTCAATCATCCAGAATTCAGCTAAATGTCTTGCTGTGTTAGAGTTCTCTGCACGAAAGGTTGGACCAAATGTATAGATCTCGCCAAAAGCTGTAGCACCAAGCTCTCCCTCTAATTGTCCGCTCACGGTTAGATTGGTAGCAAGACCAAAAAAATCTTCTTTAAAATTGATGGTTCCATCTTCATTGCGGGGTGGATTATCAAAAGGAAGGGTTGATACACGAAACATTTCACCTGCGCCTTCTGCATCACTTGCGGTAACAATGGGAGTGTGCAAATACACAAATCCTTTTTCATTATAGAATTGATGAACTGCAAAAGCCAGGGAATGCCTGATACGGAAAACAGAGCCAAATGTATTGGTGCGGAAACGTAAGTGAGCAATCTCCCTTAAAAATTCAAGACTGTGTTTTTTGGGTTGAAGCGGGTACTTTTCTGCATCGCTGTCGCCAAGGATTTCAATGCTTGTTGCTTTCAGTTCCAGTTTTTGTCCTTTGCCCATAGATGACAGCACTCTTCCCGTAACTTTCAAAGAAGCAGAGGTAGTAATGCGTTTTAGCAAATCCTCCTCAAACTTACCCAGCTCCAGCACCACCTGCAGGTTATTATTGGTACTGCCATCGTTTAATGCAATAAACTGGTTGTTGCGGAAGGTACGCACCCAACCCATAACGGTTGCCTCCTGTTCTGTTGGTTCCCAACTCAGCAGCTCTTTGATCTTGACCCTTTTATTAAACATAACCTGAAAATTTGAGCGGCAAAGATAATTACTCGATCATCAGCAATACCTTATTTATCCAATCAAAATAGGATGATCCGAAATCAAACCAGGTAAAGGAATATTATCTTTTTTTTCCCTTTTCCAAAATAGCCGTAACATTGCACTGGAATCCGACTGATTTTCAAAATCCGATCTTCATATAAGCTCATCAAATTCAGTCGTTCCACGTTCCCATAATATTTCAACACATTCTTTTCAGATCTAAACAATCCTTACGTTTTTTCGAATCCGTGTTAACTGAACTAAATTTTATATGTACGACATTTTACAACTGAACGACATGCTCGTTCCCGAACTGCTGGACATTGCTGAGCAGTTAAAAATTGCAGGCTCCAAAAAAATGGACAAGCAACAACTCATTTACAAAATCCTCGATAAACAAGCTGTTATGGCAAGTGAAGCAAATGGTGCCGATGATAAAGGCAAACGCAAACGTATTGTGAAAACAACAACCGGCTCCGGTACTGAAGAAGCTGTTGTTGAAAGCGGCGATCCTGAAGTAGTGCCTAAACTTCGTAAAAAGAAAGAAGATGCTCCCGTGGCAGCTCTCAAAAAACCAGCAATCAGAAAACCCGGGAAAGAGGAAGTGATTATTCCTCCCGGTTTTACCATACCCGGTGATGATGATTTTGTAGCAGGCCCTCCGGTAACAGAACATGAACTCATTGCTGAAGAAGAAAACCAGGAAGCAGAAAATACATTAGCCCAGGAACAGGACCGGCCGGTTGCCAATAAACAATATCCCAATCGCAGAGACCAGACCTTCAATATTGAGTTTGATGGTGTGATTCTTGGCGAAGGCGTTTTGGAAATGATGCCCGATGGTTATGGCTTCCTCCGCTCAAGCGATTACAACTATTTATCAAGCCCCGATGATATTTATGTTTCTCCTTCACAGATAAAATTATTTGGTTTAAAAACTGGCGATACCGTTTATGGTGCAGTGCGTCCTCCAAAAGAAGGTGAAAAATATTTTGCGTTATTAAAAGTAGATACCATCAATGGTAAACGTCCTGACGAAGTGCGTGACCGTGTTCCGTTTGATTATCTCACACCGCTGTTCCCTTTCGAAAAATTGAACCTCTGCACAACTTCCAATAATTACAGCACCCGTATCATGGATCTGTTTACACCGATTGGTAAGGGACAGCGTGGTTTAATTGTTGCCCAGCCAAAGACGGGTAAAACCATGTTGCTGAAAGAACTGGCCAATGCCATTGCCGAAAATCATCCTGAATGTTACCTGATGATTGTACTGGTTGATGAAAGACCGGAAGAGGTAACAGATATGGAGCGTAGTGTAAGAGCAGAAGTAATTGCCAGTACGTTTGATGAGCCTGCTGAAAAACATGTGAAAGTAAGTACCATCGCTTTACAAAAAGCAAAACGTTTGGTGGAGTGTGGTCATGATGTAGTAATACTGCTTGATTCTATTACACGTTTGGCAAGAGCACATAACACGGTTGCTCCTTCAAGTGGTAAAGTATTGAGCGGTGGTGTGGAAGCAAATGCCATGCAAAAACCTAAACAGTTTTTTGGTGCTGCACGTAAAATAGAAAACGGTGGATCATTAACCATCATTGCAACCGCATTGGTTGATACAGGAAGTAAAATGGATGAGGTGATCTTTGAAGAATTCAAAGGAACCGGTAATATGGAATTGGCGCTTGATCGCAAACTGGCCAACAGACGTGTATTCCCTGCCATTGATATTGTTGGATCAAGCACACGTCGTGATGATCTGTTATTAGATAAAGATACTGCCAAGCGTATGTGGGTG
>JAYUTS010000223.1:0-6282 GCA_043754995.1 Chitinophagaceae bacterium | reverse complement strand
ATTAAAATATTTTAAATTTTAATACAAAGGCTGTTCAGAAATGAGCAGCCTTTTTTATATAATGATTTGTCAAACCACTGTCAGTTTCCGTATTGCGTAAGCTGAATTTCCCGATTCGTAAGTGTATGTTGGTGTACCTGAAAGACCTTTGCAGTATACAAAATCAACTTATGTTATTGAAATGGACATGGATGGCGACAGGTTTATTGATCGGTACTTTATCCTTAGCTCAAACTCCAACAACTGCAAAACCCTTCGTAGACGATTCTACTCTTTCCCTGCATAAATCACTGCCTGATATAACCGTGGTAGGCAGGTACAGCAAAAGTGATTACCAGCAAATGCCAGAGATCGTTGGCACTTCTATTTATGCCGGTAAAAAAAATGCATTAATCGTTTTAGATAATGTGCAGGGCAATGTGGTAACAAATACTATGCGGCAGGTAATGGCAAAAGTGCCCGGCATTCAAATCTGGGAAAGTGATGGTAGCGGAATTCAAATTGGAATTGCCGCAAGAGGATTAAGTCCTAACCGGAGCTGGGAATTTAATATCCGGCAGAATGGGTATGATATTGCTGCCGATCCGTTTGGTTATCCCGAAGCGTATTACAATCCGCAGCTGCAGGCCGTGCAGCGAATAGAAGTGGTGAGAGGACAAGGTGCTCTGCAATATGGTCCGCAGTTTGGCGGACTGGTAAATTATATTTTACGCAACGGCAGTGAGATCAACCAGAAATTTCAGTTTGAAACGCAGCAGACCGTTGGTAGTAATGGGTTGTTCAATAGTTATAATGCCATTGGTGGCAAAACAGCAAAGCTGCATTACTATTCTTTCTTCGATCATCGCAATGGAGATGGCTGGAGACAGAACAGCCGCTACTATACTAATGCTGGCTTTGGAACGGTTACTTATTATTTTACTCCCAAACTTTCATTGAGTGCTGAAGTTATGCATTCACAAATCCGCAGTCAGCAGGCCGGTGGATTAACGGATGCGCAGCTTCAGGAAAATAGTAAACAAAGTTTTCGCAGCCGCAACTGGTTTGATATTAAATGGACAACACCGGCATTGATATTAAATTATGCTATCAATGAAAATACCCGGTGGAATACAAAACTGTTTGCAACCATCGGCGATCGAAACAGTGTTGGTTTTTTACAATCCATTTTAATAAAAGACAGTATCAACACTGCAACTGGTCAGTATAATAACCGTGTGCTGAATATTGATGAATATCGTAACTACGGAATGGAAAGCCGCATCATCACCGATTATAAATTAGGAAGGATGAGTAATACCATCTCAGGTGGTGTTCGTTTGTATACCGGCACTACACATCGCCGTGCAGATGGTAAAGGAACTACCCAAGGTGATTATGACATGACCGTTATTGGCAATTATCCAAGAGACATTACTTTCAAATCAAACAATGCTGCTGCTTTTGCAGAAAATATTTTTCGCATCACAGATAAATTGTTGATTATTCCTGGTGTTCGTTATGAGTGGCTGGCGGGTGAAGCATCTGGTCGCAATGGATATACAACAGGTGGCGCAGAAGTTTTATTGCAAAATATAAAACGCAGCCGCAGTTTTGTAATAGCAGGTATCGGCGCTGAGTATCATCTCACAAAAAACACCGAGTTTTATGGAAATATTTCACAGGCATATCGTCCGATACAGTTTGCCAATCTGCAGGCACCGCCAACAACAGATGTGGTGGATCAGGATTTAAAAGATGCAAAAGGTTATAATATTGATTTAGGCTACAGAGGAAAAATAAAATCATTTTTGCAGTTTGATGTAAGCGGTTATTATTTACAATACAATAATAGAGTAGGAACAGTTACGGTTGCTGGGTCACCCTCATATCGCTTTATCACTAATGTAGGCAGCAGCAGCAGCAAAGGATTTGAAGGGTATGCAGAATTTAATCCCGTAAGAGCATTTGGAAAATCCGCTGCTACACATTGGACAAGTAAGGCAGATCTTATTTTATTTGGTTCTTATTCTTATACCGATGCCAGATACAGCAGCGATCATAAAGATGCATCCACTAAAGGAAAAAGAGTGGAGAATGCGCCAATGAATATTTTCCGGGGTGGAATGAGTGCAGGATACAAATCATTTTTAATTACTGGTCAATTAAGTAATGTAGGACAATCTTACAGCGATGCTAATAACACTATAGCACCAACTGCGAACGGACAGAATGGTTTGATACCTGCCTACACAGTTATTGATCTATCGGCTTCTTATAAATTTTCTAAAAATTTAAATCTGAAAGCAGGCATCAACAATCTTACTGATGAAAGATATTTCACCCGCCGTGCCAGTGGTTATCCCGGTCCGGGTGCATTACCTGCTGATGGAAGAACTTTCTTTATCAGTGTAGGAGCGAAATTGTAATGAGTCAGGTCTCGGTCTGACCCATAAATAAAAAGTTGTCTCAAAATCCGAGACGACTTTTTTTGTAATACAAAATAGATTTTAGCTTGAAGTATAATTGAAAGTCAGTAAGATTAAATAATCCGTGTTTATCTGTCTCATCCTTTAAATCCGTGTTCCTGTATTGATATGTCAGACCGGGACGGTCAGACATTTATAATTCTTTCAAACTTTCCTTTGTAGCAGCAATTGTTTTATCAAGATCATCTGTTGTCAAGGCATTATTTGAAAACCAGCTTTCAAATGCAGAAGGTGGTAGATAAATTCCTTTCTTCAACATGGCATGAAAGTATTTTTTGAACATATCATTATTGGCAGATGATGCCGAAGCAAAATCAGTAACAGGATGATCACTGAAATGAATACTGATCATAGACCCAAATTGGTTGATCACATACGGCTGTCCCCATGCTGTTAATACTTCATCCAATCCATCTCTTAAATAAATTGTTTTTTCTTCCAGCTCTTTATAAATCGAAGGATTATTTTTTAATTCGGTCAGCATCGTAAAGCCTGCTATCATGGCAATAGGATTACCACTCAATGTGCCCGCCTGGTACACACTACCCAGCGGCGCAATATGTTGCATAATTTCTTTCTTACCACCAAATGCACCCACTGGTAAGCCACCACCAATCACTTTGCCATAAGTAACAAGATCTGCTTTGATAGTTAATTTCTCCTGTGCACCACCGGCACATAATCTAAAGCCTGTCATCACTTCATCAAAAATCAAAACGATATTTTCTTCATCACAAATTGTGCGAAGCCCTTCTAAGAATCCTTTGGCCGGTAAAATGCAACCCATGTTGCCGGCCACTGGTTCCACAATGATCGCTGCAATTTCATTTGGATGATTAGTTACTAATTTTTTTACTGCAGCAATATCATTATATGCAGCCGTCAATGTATCGTTTGCTACACCGGCCGTTACTCCCGGCACACTTTGAATATTAAATGTAGCTACACCACTTCCGGCTTTTACTAAAAACGAATCTGCATGACCATGATAATGACCTTCAAATTTTATTATTTTATTTCTGCCTGTATATCCTCTTGCCAGTCGCACTGCACTCATGCATGCTTCGGTGCCACTACTCACCATTCGTATCATATCTACATTCGGCACCATGCTGATGATGAGTTCAGCCATATCAATTTCCAATTCGGTAGGTGCACCAAATGATGTGGATCCCAATGCTTTTTCCTGGATCGCTTTAACAACCGGCTCATAGGCATGTCCCAAAATCATTGGCCCCCATGATGCGATATAATCAATATATTGATTGCCGTCGGCATCAAATAAATAAGCCCCTTTTGCACTGGTCATGAAAATGGGTGTGCCGCCTACACTTTTAAATGCTCTCACCGGTGAGTTTACTCCACCCGGAATAGATCGCTGTGCTCTTTCAAATAATTCTTGGCTTTTTTTATACATGAAAATTATTTTGTAGTCATCGTTCTGTTCTCTGGTCATCGCCTGTTGCGTCGCACTCTTGTACTGCTTATCGCTGGTCATCTTTGCTAATACTTTTCTTCAGCAATTTTTTATTATTAACTATTGTTTCAACCAGCAATTCTGATAAAATCTCTCGCAAAGTACGTTGCAATCAGGTCTGCGCCGGCCCTCTTGATGGATGTCAGTACTTCCATAATCGCTTTGTCTTCATCAATCCAGCCTTTTGCTGCTGCTGCTTTTATCATAGCATACTCACCACTGATGTTATATGCACTTACCGGCACAGTCACCGCATTTTTTACTTCACGGATAATGTCTAAATAACTCAATGCAGGTTTCACCATAACTATATCAGCACCTTCTTCTACATCTATCAATGTTTCTTTCACAGCTTCGATCCTGTTGGCATAATCCATCTGGTACGTTTTCTTATCACCAAAACCCGGTGCACTATCCAGGGCATCCCTGAAGGGTCCATAAAAACAAGAAGCATACTTGGCACTATATGCCATGATACCGGTATTAATAAAATTATTTTCTTCCAATCCTTTTCTTATCGCACCTATGCGTCCATCCATCATATCACTGGGTGCTACCATATCAGCACCGGCTTCGGCATGACTGATACTCATCTTCACCAATGCTTCTACTGTTTCATTATTAACGATCTGCCCATCTTTTACAATGCCATCATGTCCATAGGAAGAATATGGATCAAGAGCCACATCTGTCATCACATACATTTCAGGCACGGCATCTTTAATCGCTTTGATGCTTCGCTGCATCAACCCATTTTTATTCCATGCTTCTTTACCAGTATTATCTTTTAATTCGTCTTTTGATTTTACAAATAATAAAACGCTTTTTAAACCCATGCTCCAGAGTTCTTTCACTTCCTTCACCGTTACATCGAGGCTGTTACGGTAATAACCGGGCATCGAAGCAATTTCAGTTCTTACATTCTCTCCTTCATTTATAAAAAGCGGAACAATAAAATCATTGGGAGTAAGATGCGTTTCAGCAACCATTGAA
This sequence comes from Chitinophagaceae bacterium, assembly GCA_043754995.1. Classification (GTDB taxonomy): domain Bacteria; phylum Bacteroidota; class Bacteroidia; order Chitinophagales; family Chitinophagaceae; genus Lacibacter. Next base: position 1,344 of record JAYUTS010000223.1, on the reverse strand, counting down.
CGGATAGCTGGCGATTGTCTTGTTATCCTGTTTCTTCTTTGTAAGTACATAAACGATTTTTTATTCGTTATCTATCAAACCACCGGCAGGGCTTGCAGCCGTTGCCGGGGTAAACTATTTATTAACAAGTATTCGAACGTTTGGCCCATTCATCTTTTTCTTCTCCTGTCGGTTTATTCAACCAATCTCTTGGATGCAGGCAAGCTTCCTGTAGTATATATTCTTCACTGCCGAATGTGGGTTGATAATTGTATTCAAATCGTACAGTCGGCGGAAGACTCATTAATATGCTTTCAATTCTTCCGTTTGTTTTTAATCCAAACAACGTTCCCCTGTCATGCACCAGGTTAAATTCAACATACCGGCCTCTTCTTATTTCCTGCCAATGTTTGTTTTCAACAGTATAAACTATATTTTTTCTTTTTTCCACCAGGGGAATATAAGCTTTAATAAAAGCTTCGCCACATGCCTTGCCAAAGTTTAGCCAGAAATTTGCATCCTTTCTTTCATCGGGCCGTTGATAGTCATAAAAAATTCCGCCAATACCTCTTCTCTCTTCATTGCGATGCCAGTTCACAAAATAGTTATCACAATTTTTTTTGAAAGTGTCATAAAATGTTGGATCAGCGGCATCACAAACATTTTTATAAGTCTGATGAAAATGTTTGGCATCTTCTTCTATTAAATAATACGGTGTAAGATCAGTGCCTCCACCAAACCACCTGTCAATAGTCTCACCTTTTTCATTGTATAATTCAAACATCCTGTAATTACAATGCACCGTTGGCACAAAAGGATTCAAGGGATGAAGCACCAGGCTCAATCCACAGGCAAACCAGCAATCTCCGGTAATTTTTAATTGTGACCGCATGCCATCCGTTACATCACCAAAAACAATGGAAGTATTTACGCCGCCTTTTTCAAATACATTTCCATTGGCAATTACTCTAGTTTTGCCACCACCACCCTCAGGTCTCTCCCATGCATCTTCAATAAACCTTGCCTTGCCATCACACTCTTCTAATGCCGTACAGATTTTGTTCTGCAGCTCATGAATGATTTGTATCCAGGTTTCTTTGATGTTCATATTGTCAATGGTCAAAAGTGAATGGTCAATAGGAACAGTGCGTTAATTTTCACCATTGCCCATTCACCATTCACTGTTTATATTCCTTTACCGCATTTACAAACGCCTTTGCATGATCCACCGGCACATTAGGTGTAATACCATGACCAAGGTTGGCAATGTAATTTTGTGTACCAAATCCATCGATCATTTCTTTTACCCATTGTTGAATTTTCGGAATGGGTGCCAGCAATTTTGCCGGATCAAAATTTCCCTGC
>JAYUTS010000222.1:0-15872 GCA_043754995.1 Chitinophagaceae bacterium | reverse complement strand
AGATCAATTCTATTGAAGATTCATTCACTATTCTGCAGCTCATTAATCAGTGGCTTGAACGGATGCCTTTCTTTGATGAAAAATACTGGAAGAGTTATAGAGCCCAATTTCCTTCAACAAATGAACATGCTTTCTGGAGCGATTACCGTGCATTGTACATGCAAAGTTTAACCGAACGGGAACAACATAAACTGGCTGACTTTGATGCTCACTTTATAGAACAGAAAAATGAAGAAGGTTCGTTCAGTGATGCTGCCATGCGCAGCGCATTATTTATTATGTTGTACAGGGACTTTCCTGTGTTTCAAACTTCTTTCCAGATATTAGACAGCTTGATTGAAATTGATCATTGGCTTGCGGGTTGGCGACATAAGCATTTTGTAATGGTGAGGCGAATGATTGGTATGCGGGTAGGCACAGGTAATACAACTGGCGCAGGATACTTAGAAGGTGCAGTACAACAACATTATATTTTTAAAGATATTGCTTCACTTTCAACTTATTTAATTGAACGGAGGAAGTTGCCGAAGTTACCGGATGAGTTGATCAGGGCGTTGGGGTTTGAGAGCTAAGAAGAACTAGGAATAGCTAAGAGGAGAAGGAGTAAAAGAGAAGGTATTTTTTAAATTAATTATATGAAGAAAATTAAGAATATTACGTAACTGTATAATTGGGGTATTCTTTGGGTGAATTTAAAAAAACACTTGCATTTGGCCTGACACTTTCTTAGCTTTCATAGCTAAACTATTGTTCACCCAAAATTTACATTTATGAAATCAGTAATCAAAAACTGCTTAATGTGTAGTTGTATTTTTGTTTTTATCAGTTGTCAAAAACAGGAATTATCAGACGAACAAATTCCGGATATCAATTCTACAGCAGCATCAAAATCGTCAGGAAGCAGTAATGTTATTGCTGCTAAGCAAACATCAGCAGCTACACAAACCTTAATAAGACTATATACTGAATGGTGGCTAAAAAGAGATATAACGGAGGACCCTTTTGATGATGCAACCGGAACCAAACAGTATGCATCACAACCATTATCATCAGGAACAATGATGCTTGCCCCCGGATTTGGACCCGATTTACAGCAACGAACTGTTAATATCAGTTTGAGTCAGTATCAAAAAATATTTATTGGCCCATTAACTCTTACCTATTTTGATGATGATTGTAATGATGAAGACAGCCCAAATAATGGAAACATCGCCCATGGGCTGTTTAAATCAATTTCTGCACCTGCTTTCAATTCACACCATTCAAATCTTGTAGTAACATGGGATGGAACATCTATTGTGCCATCAAATATTCAAAATGCCAGAGATAATTCAGGTTTCTGGGAATTTTATGCTCATCCATCCTGGACTGGTTGTACGGATTTTTCTACTATGACTTATGCTGATGGGTTCTTTTTTTTAGTACCTCTTACAGTTGGTACTCATAATTTAGATATGTATGCTTCTGCATATTTCCCTTCTTTTCATTTCACTTTTTCGAATCATGTTATTTATACTTTAAATGTAACACCATAATGTTTAAAAAAAAGAGGTGACGCTTTTCCAAAAAGAGTCACCTCTTTTTTTTGTTCAAAGAAAGCAGAATACTTACGAAAAGCTTGCTTTTAAAATAAACACGTTTTATATTAATAGTCTTTATTTAAATCACCAAAATTTACATTTATGAAATTAGTAATCAAAAGCTGCTTAATATGTAGTTTTATTTTTGTTTTTATCAGTTGTCAAAAACAGGATTTATCGGACGAATCAATCCCAGATAACAATTCTGCTGCAGCATCAAAAACGTCAGGTAGCAATATTGTTGCTGCTTCAAGGCAAACACCAGCAGCTACACAAAACTTAATAAGACTTTATTCTGAATGGTGGTTAAAAAGAGATATATCGGTAGTTCCCTTTGATGATGCAACCGGTGCCAAACAGTATGCAGCACAGCCTTTATCATCAGGAACAATGATGCTTGCAAGCGGATTTAATAGTCCCGATATACAGCACCGAACTGTTACTATCAGTTTGAGCCAGTATCAAAAAGTATTTATTAGCCCATTGGGGTTTACCTCTTATGATAATGATTGTAATGATGAAAACAGCCCAAGTAATGGAAATATCCCCTATGGCGTTTTTATATCAAATTCTGCACCTGCTTTCAATTCACACAATGCAAATCTTATAATAACATGGGATGGAACTTCAATTGTGCCATCAAATATTCAAAATGCCAGAGGTAACTCAGGTTTCTGGGAATTTTATTTTCATTCATCCTGGACTGGTTGTACTGATTTTTCTACTATGACGTATGCTGATGGCTTCTTTTTTTTAGTACCGCTTACAGTTGGCAGTCATACCCTTGATGTGTATGCTTCTACCTATTATCCTTATTTCCATGAAAATTTTTCGAATCATGTTATTTATACTTTAAATGTAACTCCATAAGTTTTAAAAAAAGAGGTGACACTTTTTGAAAGGTGCACCTCTTTTCTTTTTTTAGCTCAATAACTATAAACGATATAACCCCATGGAGCTAATGAAAAATTTTGTCCATCAGATAATTTTTCTGTCTTGCCTGCAAATACATTCTGAGGTTCGCCTGCAATCTTTTCTTTTAAAGTAAAAGTTTGCGGCTTATTTGATAAATTCAATAGCACCAACACTTTCTTTCCTTCTTTTTCTCTTGTATAAGCATACAGCACATCATCATTACTTGATTGGAGTTTGGTATATGCAGCATCAATGGATAGTGCAGGTGTGTTCTTTCTTAACATCAACAATGTTTTATAAAAAGGAGCCCGTTGGTATTTGCCAAATCTGATGCTGTCTTTATAAAAAAATGAAATAGAATCAAGATAGGGTTCTTCCTGTCCGCTGTAAATAAGTGGTAATGTATTCTTCCATGTTTGTGATAAAACCGCAAACGGTGCATGAACTTCGCCCGGCATGGTTGCATAGTCGGCTTTGTTCCAACTGTTCTCATCATGATTGCTGGTGAAATACATTTTGGCATAATTGGATGGATAACTTTCATCTAAATGCCTGATGACTGTATCCAATACCCTTGCGCTGGCTTCCCCTTTGGCAATTTTTTTCATTTTTGCAAAACCATCCCAACCATAACTTGCATGGAAACCGGCATCATGCAGCCATGCAACATCGCCTTCGGCGAGCATAAAAATATCGGGCTTTATTTTTTTCAGTTCAGTAATACAATGTTGCCAGAAACTACGTGGCGCTTCAGCAGCCACATCGCAGCGAAAGCCATCAATTTTTGTTTCTGTTAACCAAAATTTCATTGCGTTGATCATACTATCATGCAAAACAGGATTCCAGAAATTGAGATCTCTTGTATCGCTCCAGTCAAATGCAAAAGCAAATTTTCCATCCTTATCTTTTAGAAAAAAATCAGGATTGCTTTGCATCCATCTGTTATCACCACCTGTATGATTGGCTACCCAATCGGTTATGACTTTAAATCCCATGTCGTGTGCTTTTTGTACAAAAGCTTTCCAGTCATCCATGGTGCCAAACTCAGGATTCACTGCTGTATAATCTGCAACTGCATAATAACTTCCCAGCACACCTTTACGATCAACTTTGCTGATGGGCGTGATGGGCATGAACCAGAGGATCTCCACTCCCATTTCTTTCAAGCGGGGCAAGGCTGCTTCAAATGCTTTAAATGTTCCTTCAGCAGAATACTGACGAACATTTACTTCATAAATATTTGATTGCTGAATGTAATCAGGAAAGGCAGAATCAGTTGTTTGTGCAGATTCTTTTTTTGGCATCAGTTTGCAGGAGATCAGCAACATGCTGATTGCAGATACCGTCAAAATAAAATTTCGCAGGATCATAATCGTTTATTTTAAGATTGAAATTATTGCTTTTTCCGGTTCAGTCATAAAAATTTCCGGTTGAGCAAAATAGTTTTATGAGAACTCTATAAAATAAGTATCTTTTAACAGTCTAAAACTATAAAAATCATGAAACCAACTTTACTTGCTTTTATTTTTAGCTTGTTTTTTTTGAATGCATCAGCAGCAAATTTTAATATTACAATCAACGGGTTTACGTATGCTCCTGATAATATTACAGTGAATGTTGGCGACCAGGTTACAATTGAAGCAAGCAGTTTTCATCCATTGCTGCAGGTTAGCCAGGCAACCTGGAATGCAAATGGAACAACACCACTTAGTGGAGGTTTTAATTCAACTTCAAATTTTACTTTTACGATTACTGCTGCTATGTCTGGCACAACCCTTTTCTATGTATGTAGCAATCATGCGTCAAGTGGAATGAAAGGACAGATTAATGTGAATATTGCAGCAGGGATACCAGAAAACAGCATTCGTGATTTCAACTTTACGGTTTATCCCAATCCAATAATTGCTGATGCGTGGATTAATGTGAGTGTAAAAAAAGCCGGTAAAATATCTATTGTGATGCATGATATGCAGGGAAGAATCATACAGCATATTATTGATATGAACGTAAAGCCAGGTGAAATGACGTTGCCGCTTGATGCAAGCCGATTACAAAAGGGAACCTATATTCTGCAAATGCGAACTTCGCAGGGATTGATAAAAAAGCAGATCGTTATTCAATAGGTTATACCGACGAGACATATTAAATTGTCCAAAGAATTTAGTCAATATTCAATGTCTGTCGGCATTATACCGGAAGCATTTGGAATGATTTTTAAATCAATTTGGTATTAAATCATTTCTTTCAACTTTTCAACCAATACATCGGCTTCTGCTTTTGTATTGTATTTGCTGAAAGAGAATCGCACAGGAATTTGATTAGGGTTACTGTTGATTGCACGAATTACATGCGAACCCTGCTGTGCACCACTTGTACAGGCGCTTCCGCCCGAGGCACAAATTCCCTCCATGTCTAAATTAAACAAGAGCATTTCTGTTTTTTCTGATTTGGGAACACTAACATTTAAAACAGTGTAATTACACAATCCCATCGGGTCGCCATTAAAACTGAGTCCGTTAATGTTTTTCTTCAACTGGTCAATTAAATAATATTTTACATCTTTTATATAATTACTTTCTTCTTCATGATTTGCAGTTGCCAGTTCTAATGCTTTTGCAAAACCTACAATGCCGTAAACATTTTCTGTACCTGCACGCATATTGCGTTCCTGCCCACCACCATGAATATAAGGTTTGATGTGTACATTTTCATTGATGTATAAAAGCCCTGCTCCTTTAGGTCCGTGAAACTTATGTGCCGAACCGCTGATAAAATGTACAGGTGTATTTCTCAGATCAAAAGGGAAATGACCAATTGTTTGTACCGTATCAGAATGAAAAATAGCATTGTACTGTTTGCATAAATTTCCAACTGCATGTAAATCGGTGATGTTGCCTATTTCATTGTTGGCATGCATGAGTGTAACCAATGTTTTTTCTGTGCTGCCAGCCAGTAATTGTTCCAGGTGTTCAAGATCAATATGTCCGTTGGATAAAACCTTTACATAACTCAGTTTTGCTTCATCCCGTGTATCTAAATATTCAACAGTATGTAATGTTGCATGATGTTCAATAGGAGAAGTGATAATATGTTTGCATCCCAGGTCCCTTACAGATGCTGTAATAGCAGTATTAGAACTTTCGGTACCTCCACTGGTAAAAAATATTTCGGCAGGATGGGCATTCAGAATTTTTGCAACTGTTTTTCGGGCATTTTCAATGGCAAGCCTTGTTTCCCTGCCATAGGAGTAAATGGATGAAGGATTACCGAAATTGTTCTGCAGGTAAGGCAGCATCACTTCCAGCACCTGCGGATCAATAGCGGTTGTAGCGGCATTATCAAAATAAATACGATTTGTCATTACTGCTTTTCTTCTTGTTTATTCAGGACGGCGCAAAGATAATAAGAATGAATTGATGGGGAAAGTCTGCTTATATCAATTCCTTAATGACATCCATTATTTGTACCGCCAGTTCATTGGCTTTTACTGTTGAATCAGCTTCGGAGTAAATGCGGATGATTGGTTCTGTATTACTGGCACGTAAATGCACCCAGCTTTTATCAAATTCTATCTTTATGCCATCTTCTGTATTTACGGGATTGGATGCATACCGTTCTTTTACCTTTGCAAGAATAGCTTTTACATCCACTCCCTGTGGCAGATCAATTTTATTCTTGCTCATGAAATAATCAGGATAAGTTTTACGCAGCTCAACCGTTGTTTTACCTGATTGTGCAAGATGTGTAAGGAAGAGTGCAATCCCAATCATTGCATCACGACCGTAATGTAATGTTGGATCAATGATGCCACCATTACCTTCGCCACCTATTACTGCATCCACTTCTTTCATTTTCTTTACCACGTTCACCTCTCCTACTGCACTGGCAAAATAATTTCCACCATGTTTTTCTGTTATATCTCTTAAAGCCCTTGTTGATGAAAGATTGGAAACCGTATTTCCTTTTTTATGTGTAAGGATATAATCGGCCACTGCCACTAAAGTATATTCTTCTCCAAATAAGGTTCCATCATTACATACAAAACATAACCGATCTACATCGGGATCAACTGCTATACCGATATCAGCATTTTGTTTTACAACTTCAGTACATAACTCAACGAGGTTTTCTGCAAGCGGTTCAGGGTTGTGAGCAAAGTTGCCATGCATTTCTGCATTCAACACGGTAATATCTGATACACCCAATGCCTTCAATAATGCTGGAACTGCAAGAGCGCCTGAACTGTTAATTGCATCAACTATAACTTTAAATTTCTTTTCTGCAATGAATTTTTTATTCACCAATGGATGAACAAGTATTGCATCTATATGTGTTTGCAATAAGCTGTCATCAAATGAATAAGTCCCTAATTCTTCTACCGATGCAAATTCAAAAGCTTCTCTTTCTGCAATCAAAAGCATTTGTTCACCTAATTCTGCGCTGATGAATTCGCCTTTTTCATTGAGTAGTTTCAACGCATTCCATTGTTTGGGATTGTGCGAAGCAGTGAGAATAATTCCGCCTGCTGCCCCTTCAAACGTAACGGCTATTTCCACTGTAGGAGTTGTACTTAAACCCAGGTCAATCACATCCAAACCCAGACCAAGTAAAGTGTTTACAACAAGGCTGCTCACCATTTCACCACTGATGCGGCCATCTCTTCCCACAATCACTTTTTTGCCTTTGCCAAGAATAGTTCCGTATGCTGCTGTGAATTTTACAATATCAACAGGTGTCAGGTTATCGCCGGGTTTGCCACCAATAGTGCCACGAATACCGGAGATTGATTTCATTAAAGCCATAGAAGGAATTTGTGCGAAAGTAGGAAACTAGAATGAAGAATGAAATATGAAATCAGAAGTAAGAAGTATGAGCTACACTCACCATTCACCATTTTACATCATCATCTTATAGATCATTTCTTTCAGTAAGGAAGCATCTTCTGTACCAATATCATTTACACCTACACTTCTTAAATTATAATGATGCATGAGTAAAAGTGCGGATTGTACGCCCTCAAACCCATAGATCGACGCACTGGCTTTGTAATCTTTCATAAACCAGGCGTTGATGCCTGTTTGTGCAGCTACTGCTTTATCATCGCCTTGTGTGCCAAACAACATAAACACTTTTGAGAAATAACTGTATAACGAAGGCAACACTAATTGAATAGGTGCTGCTTTAGGATTACTTTCAAAATATTGAACAATCTGCAAAGCCTTGAGCAGATTTTTTTTGCCTACTGCATTCTGCAGCTCAAATACATTATATTCTTTACTGATGCCAACAAATTCTTCAATATCATCTTCTGTTATCGTTGTTCGCTTACCAAGATTGAGGATTACTTTATCTATTTCATTGGCAATGCGGCTGAGATCATTACCAATATGATCTACTAAAAGATGAATCGCTTTTTGTGTTGGCTGATAACCTTTGTTTTCAATAAACTCCTGCGTCCATGCAGGTAGTTCGTTGTCATACATTTTTTTGGTGCTCAGCACTTCGCCTTTCTCCTTTAACAGTTTGGCGAGTTTACTACGGCCATCAACTTTTTTTTCTTTATGTGCAACAACAAAAATGGTAGAGGTTAAAGGCTTTTCTATATAAGCTTCCAATTTGTCCAGTTCTTTCATTTGCTGTGCTTCTTTCAAGATCACTACCTGTTTATCGCCAAACATAGGATACCGCATGCAGGCATTTACCACATCGGCCCAGCTTGCATCTTTACCGTAGAAAACCGACAAATTAAAACTCGTTTCTGCTTCAGTGAGAATATGGTGTTCAGCTACATCAACCAATTGATCAATATAAAAATCTTCTTCACCTTCAAACCAATACACGGGTTTGAATTTATTTTTCTTCCAGTCGGTTAATATTTTTTCTGTGCTCATGTTTCAGTTTCAAGGCATGCCATACCTAATCGTTACATCCAGAATTGTTTCGTTGTAAGAGGTATGGCATTCCTATTCTGCAATAAATATATTTTCTGATGGCAGCAAAGGTAAATGTTGAAAGCGAAGAAAGATCTGTGCTACTGCAATAACATCCTTCTGGCAATACTCCACAATTCTTTTGATGTTTTTTTCTTTGTAATACACTTCTTTCACTTTGCTTCCATCAATATCATCTTTAGGCGTTGTAATACCTAAACAGGCAGCCAGCAATTTAAGAGAAGTATAGTTCTTATAATCACCAAACTTCCACAACTGCATGGTATCAATCAAATTTGTTTCCCATGGTTTTTTTCCACTGAACTGCATAAAAGCCGGCAGCGGCAATTGATTCACCAGCATGCGCCGGCTGATATACGGAATATCAAACTCTTTAATATTATGCCCGGTAAAATGAAAATCGGGAACAGCTTTTTGAAAATGCTCTAATTTTTCAACAAATTCAGCTAACAACTGTTTTTCATTGGAATGTGCATAAGACTTTATGCGGAAACACAACCTGCCGGCCTTATCGGTGTAAAAATAGCCTGTACTGATGCAAATAATTTTCCCAAACTCTGCCTGAATTCCGGCCCTTTGTTCATACATTTCTGCTGCAGAAAATTTTTCTGGCATGGTTTTGGAAATTTTGTCTTCCCAGAGAATCTTCCATGGTTCGGGCAGCTCTTCAAACGATGGATATTGCGGTACGGTTTCAATATCAAGTACTAACAGGTGTTCGGGTTTGTATGTTTGCTGGTTAGCCATGTAATAAAAATAAATTAATAAATCTAAAAACAAGTATTATGACTTATTCAAATTATCCTTCTGCAAATCCACAGGATACGCCTCCTTCAGCACCAAAAAAAGACAGCCGTGGATTGATCTATGGCTTATTGATTGCTGCTTTGCTCGGCACCTGGGGTTATATTGTTTGGGACAAATCAAAAACAAAAGAAGCAACAACCATGTTGCAGTCTCAACTCAGCACAAGCGACAGCAGCAAAACGGCCGTACAAACAGAATACAATGCAGCTTTACAGCGTTTGGATGAATTGACTACAATGAATGCCAGCATGGATAGCCTGGTGAAAACAAAAAATTCAGAGGTTTCAGGTTTGAAATCACGTATTCAAACTTTATTGAACAAGCAGAACAAAACGGCTGCTGATCTTGCAGAAACAAAGCGTTTGATCAAAGAATTAAATGGTAAGATCACAGGTTATGTAACAGAAATTGAAACCTTAAAAGGCGAAAACCTTCAGTTGAAAACGGAGAAGCAGGAAGTAATTACTCAAAAAGAAGCATTACAGGTGCAGTACGATCAAACAACTGCTGAGAAAAAAGTAGTGGAAGAAAAATTGGATGTTGCTTCTACTTTAAATGCAAATAATATCAACATCGTTACCATTGATGAAAGAAAAAATGGTAAAGAGAAAGAAAAAGATGTTGCAAAGCGTGTTGATAAGATCCGTTTAACTTTCAACCTGTTCAATCGTGTTGGTGAAGATGCTACAAAAGATGTATTTGTTGTTATTACTGATCCTACCGGACAGGTTATCAGCAACGAAGCTTTAGGCAGCGGTCGTTTCACAACAAGAGAAGAAGGTGAAAGAGTGTTTACAAAAAAGACAAGCATTACATTCAGTGCAGGTAAATCAGCTCCTGTTTCAATTGAATGGAAGCCCGGAACAAAATTTGTTGAAGGTGCGTATAAAGTTGAAGTGTATAACAACGGTTTCAAAATTGGCGAAAGTTCAAAGACTTTACGTAAAGGTGGTTTATTCAGTTAAGCATACACAGTTGATGGTTTAGAAAAAAAGCGGCAGAGTTATCTGCCGCTTTTATATTTAGAACAAGGCTCTTACACTTGCCCGTCCTGTATGAATAGCTTTTGCTTCACCCGGTTTTCTTCCTTCGTATTGAAAATTAATTTCCATGTTGTTGGATAAACGTTTGGTGAAATCAAGGTTCCATAAAAAATTCTTGCCGGGTAATAAAGCATCCAGCATAATAAATGCAACAGTTGTATTGGTTGCTCCTGTAAAACCGATATTACTGAATTGAAATTTTCCGTTAATGGTACTGCTTGATAAAACATTATACCGCATTTCTGTAATGATGGAATGTATAGTTGCTTTTTCTTTTAATCCCTCCTGGTTTTCTTTTTCTTCAAACTTGTAATTGAGTGAGAACCGGTACTTTGTACCGTTCTTTTGCAAACAAACTTTTGTTCCGGTGCCACTTAATTAATGAATAAAATCATTGGGACTGGTGTAGGTATCATTGGGGTATCCTGATACGGTACTTTTACTCACCCTTACACTTGTTGCGTCAGGAATATTGTACAATAAATAATTTTTACCATACTCTATGCAGGCACAAGAACCCATCGCTCATTACCCAGCGCACAACTCTTGCGCCAGACTTACTAATTTTATATGCTTGGCCAGTTGGGTGACAACTATCTTACCTCTGCTCAACTGCAGACAACAAGTAAAAAACTAAAACAAAAAGCTTAGTGCTTAAATAAACAAAGCCACTCAATGAGTGGCTTTGCTCTTATTAATCCAAAATTCTTTTTTCAGCAGATACCGTATTGCTCCATATATCAACAATAATAAAAAAAACACTATAATTGGGTCAGCCCAAACAAAACCCTGCATAAAAGAAAGATATACAACTATTCCCAGTAGAAGTAGTAGCAAACACAATGTAAGGGACAGAAAAAGTTTTGTTATTACATACATCGGTCTCCACCTTACAAAAAGACTACAGCATAAAAAAAGAAAAGATGTAGTTAAAAAAGATATAGAAAACATAAAGTACTTCAAAGATTCCTCGTCTTTAAAATTAAAATTATGCCCTGTGGCTCCATATAAGACAAATAAAAATAACCCAACACCAACAAGACAAGCGGCATATAAATAAAATATTAACTTGCTATTCATCATCGCTTGGGTTTATGGTCTGTTAAATAATTCTGAATAGCTGTAAACACTTGCATTATCTGTTGTGTAGACATACCCTCTGTTGAGATAAATCCCAAACTGCCTTTGTTTGCATCCATCATTTTGTCTACGCTATTATAATCTTTGGTAAGAAGTGCATAAACAGCAACGGCAGAATTTGTAATCCCTTCAGCAGCTTCATTATTTCCAATAACATCTTTCCTTAAGTGAGAAAAACCAACATCGTCACGCCCATGATGAGCATAAGCATCTTGAAGAGCATGCAACCCCTGTCCTAATGATTGAATTTGCCAACTATTCTTTTTAAGGTTGCCTATCTTTGTGCCAGACTTAGCAGCAGAAAATACCTCACCCCATCCAAACTCCATTCCTCTTTGCATCGCTCCTTCTGCTGATATCCCCCCAATTGTTCCATTTTCAAATCTCTGTTTTTCTTGCTTAGACCGCATGGAGTGCCAAACATTAAAATTATAACCATGGTAATTAGGGTAATCAGGCTCTTGCGAATATTTTGTAAAAGAGTAATCTATCTCTCTCCGGTAAATATCCCCTCTTGTTGGATGAACCAGGTTATTTAACATCAAATGATTTCCGGGATTATCCGCATACACCGCACTATAGTGAGCAATCCAATATGCTTGAGTGCCTCCTATACCTGCAGAAGACAGAGCCATTACTGTCATAGTATGATGACGTGATACAGTCCATTTCCCATTAGGGTCAAAGTTGACGATGGGATTGTTCAAAGCATAATTAAATGGAGAACTTGAATAATAAGCCTCACTCTTGGAATCTAATACCATCCACCTTCCAATCTGATTGTCGTACATTCTTGCTCCATAATCTAACCACTCAAGTCCTGAACCATCAGAGAACTCTTGTCTTTGCTCTTCTTTGCTAATATATTTTAGTCTGTTTGTGAGAGAACCAGCGGCTTTAGAACTGATGCCACTCATAACTAACCCGAATGGATAATAATGCGTTTCTTCCAACAATGGCCCTCGGGTATGCGTCACCTGTAAATTGTCAAAGAACACGTCAATGTTAGGTGTTTCATTGCTTACATAAATATACAAATATCCACTTTTGGTTACAGGCAAATTACTAAACTGGTGCGTTTTAACGGTTGATTCATTATCCTCTCCTACAGGGAATTATAAATATATTAATCGTATCTCCTCTTTTGGTCTGGCGTATGTCTTTGCCGAACCGTTCTTTGTGAGACCTATTTACCGGGTTTCTGTTTTAATAAAAAGGGAGAGACCTTTTTTGTTATCTTCCATATTTCCTCCATTCGGGGAATGTATTATACAAAATGTTGAAATTAAAATTATACTTAGTGAAGTCCAAATTCATAATAAGTTTACCTTTTGTAGTATTCCAAAATTGATCATTCACTGCAATTTCAGAATATGGGAGATAAAATAAATCTAAATAGCCGCTTCTATTCTGTCCAGTAAAATTAAATTTAGAAAAACAAAATGTACCATAAATTGAAGTTGCGTAAATTATAATTTGTTCTTGTTTATCTGAGCTCCACTTTTTTGTTATCGACTGTATCTTTCTTCTTTTATCAAAAACTATTGTTTGTAAATTATCCAAGGCTTTTTCTTGTGCAATGAGTAAATAATTCTCTTTTACAGAAGAGCTAAAATAAGGGTCAATTTCTTTACCCAAACAACAGCTATCTATGTCGTTTTTATAATACCCAGACATTAGCAAAGGAAAAAATTTAGAACCCATATTAGAAATTGAATCTTCGGGTACAACCCAAAAAGTTCTTTTAATCCCTTCAAAGCCTTTAGAAAACTTTTGCTCGTACGTTATTATAACATAACTCTTTAATGAGGAGTTTTGAGAATAACCATTAAAAAAAATTATTGAAAAGCAAAGCGGTAAAAGCCAGTTATTTCTTTTTAACATAAGAAAATTTTAAGATTAAATCGACTTCTGATGAAGATATTTGTTGAGGTGGGCTGTTTAATATTCCACCGCTTGTATATCCATTGTCATTCAACCCTAATGTATGTGCCACTTCATGTGAGAAAGTTCCTACAGGAGACATAAAACCCATTCTCATTACAGTTGCGCCACTTGTTCTGCCAAGATCCGCTCCAGAACTTTCATTAGTCAGAACACCAGCATTAATCCGTATCGTAGTTAAAACTCCATCACCTGCGGTAAAAGTTCCATCAATTCCAGCATCCTTCCCTATTTGAATATATTTACTGTCAATGTCTTTTTGACTCATTCCCTTTTTATCAAAATCAGGAGTAGCACTTACATTAAATTTGAATACAACAGCATTGCCTTTAGAATCTGTTGCTCCCTTCCCATCAGAACCATTAAAAAAAGTATTTAATTCCGATTTAGTAGCTTCAATTCTATCGTTATTACTTTTTTCAATTCTTGTATTCTGTCTGTTTATCTTGTCAATTTGCTTTTGAGTCGCTCCAGCAGGAATAGTTTTTTTATTTTCAGTAAGTACTACAATATTTTTTTCAACAACTGTCCTATTATTTCCATTATTATCAACCTCTGTATATTTGACTCCTTCTAATCCATCAATTTCTCTTAACCAAATAGGGTTATTGCTGCAGAATTGATAAGGACTCATATATACAAATTTATCAGCCAATCCATCTTGATTAAAAAATCTTCCAAGTTGCATATCATAAAAGCGATACTTGAAGTCATACATTTCAAGCCCACTTCCATCAGAGAATTCCTTAGTTTGCATTTCCTTACCATTAAACTTATTTCTGTTTTCAAATGTACTTGCAGCTTTCGAGGTGATGCCTGCCATTGGAAGCCCGAATGGATAATAATGAGTTTCTTCCAGTATTGGTCCTCTTATATGCGTTACCTGTAAATTGTCAAAGAACACATTAATGTTGGGTGTTTCATTGCTTACATAAATATACAGATAACCATTTTTTGTAACCGGTAAATTATTGAATAAATGTGTTGTTAAAGTGTTATCATTTCCTACCTGTTCAAATCCACTCCCTGTACTTACAAACTTCAGTTGCTCATCAAACAACACCCAATTCAGGTATGCCCTTGGTTTGCCACTCGTATAGGTTTGGTTAGTTAAGAAATTCTGCATGCCGGGTGTTAAAACTCCTGAACTTGTCAATTCACCCACAGCAGCTTTACCAGTTCCTGCAACTCCTCCAATTAAGGCAGTTAACAAATCATTTAACGGATTAATAGGTGATTGAGGGTTAGCACCATTTAGTTTATACCAACTATTAGCACGCACATTAAACTTATCACCAGCCATCACTTTCAACACAATACTGGTTCCAACTTTTGTTCCGTTACCGTTCAGCTTATGAATAAAATCATTCGGGTTGGTATATGTATCATTTGGGTATCCACTAACGGTACTTTTATTCACCCGTACACTTGTTGCGTCAGGGATATTATACAATAAATAATTTTTACCTTACTCTATGCAGGCACAAGAACCCATTGCTCATTACCCAGCGCACAACTCTTGCGCCAGACTTACTATTTACATACTTGCGCCATTCGGGGGTATAAATTTGCCATTATCTACCGTTTGGCGGTGGTTCTGACTTTTAAAAGGTTCAACTATGGCAAAGGAGACGTTTGGTAAAAAATTAAGGGAGTGCAGAGACGATAAAGGATTATCCCAACAGGAGCTGGCGAAGATTTTAAAAACTTCTCATTCTGTTATTGGTCGTTATGAACGTGATGAGATGAGCCCTTCTATTGATGCAGTAAAAAAAATGGCTGCTATATTAGATACAACTGTGGGTTATTTATTGGGAGAGAGCACAGAAGGAAAAACGTTGAAGGATACAGCCATGCTTAAAAGGCTCAATGATATTTCTGCTCTGCCTGATAAAGACAAAGAACATATTCTTTACACTATTGACGGACTTATAAAATCGGCGAAGCTGCAAGCTCTGTAAAACAAAAGCCACTCGATTGAGTGGCTTTGTTATTTTAACTGCTTATTATTTCTTCATCTAACCGCCCTGCTATTATTGCCTTTTCAAGATGACCGATTGTAAGCTCCTTTGTTTTTCGCTTTTTCTTGTTCGTTAAAAACCGAATGATTGCTGGCAATATCGGATCGCCTTCATCGTCAAAATAATTACCAATAGGGAACTGGCTAACATCAACATTGAACTCTTTACCAAATGCTATTAAAAATTCATCGGAGTCATCGCCTGTAATTCCTAAATCTTTTTCTATAGAGGTTTCTCGTTTTATTTCCTTTTTCTTAAACAATAATGGGAACGGCAAAGTATAGCCAAAGCCCTGTTCGGAAATAAATTTTTTAAGCCTATCAAAAATTTCCTCACTCATTTGATTTCGGTTTACTGTTTACAAGTTTTTGCTCCTCCTTCTGGCGCAAGCGTCTCGCTTGTGCCATCAATCATTAAACCTCCTTCTGGCGCAAGCACCATCAATCATTAAACCACATAGCTTAATTCAAT